>JBAWYZ010000105.1:0-7721 GCA_037143255.1 Leptolinea sp.
CAAGAACCAAGAGCACAAGAGTAGTCATCTGTTTAGAGCGCAGGCTGCGCGCCGCCAGATTAGGTAGGTAGCTAAGTTCCTTAACCGCTTGTTCCACCCGAACGCGGGGTTCAAAATTGACATTGCTGGCACCGTTAATCACCCGAGAAACTGTAACCGCAGAGACTCCTGCAAATTTAGCAACATCGTGAATAGTTGACACGTTCACTCCTTAACCCACACCCCATCATACAGGCATTTAGGGACATCTTCATTTCATTTTTTCTGGGATCGTTTTCATTGTATCGTTTCCATATCTATTTGTCAAGAACTTGATTGCAAGAAACCTGAGTTCGGAATTTTCTTGATATAATCTATCATTTGTAATATAAACCTTATGGAGGTATCGATGCAAAACGATGATAAACAACATCTCGAACTTGCCGGTAAGACGGCATTAATCACTGGAGGATCCAGCGGAATTGGACTGGCAATTGCGCATTCTTTTGTTCAAGCAGGCGCAAGTGTTGCCATTTTAGCCCGCAACCGGGATAAACTTATAACAGCCGCAGAAGAGATCCGATCCAAATATCAACAGGTCTCTGTACTCCTCGTTACATGTGATGTAACTCAGGAAGAAGACGTACAAAATGCCTTCAAGTCCGTTCTCCAAAAATTTAATCGCCTGGATATCGTGGTCAGTTGCGCTGGCTCAATCGATACTGCATCCATTGAAGAGACCAGCCTGGCACTCTGGCAAGACATGCTTGCAGTTCACGCCACAGGATATTTTTTGGTTGCCCGGGAGGCGATACGCTGCATGAAGCAGCAAGATTCAGGGGGATGTATCCTATTTATTTCAAGCGATTGCGCCGTCAAACCAACGCAACAACTCATTGCCTACAGCGCCGGCAAGGCGGTTGAACTGCACATGGCGCGCTGCATCGCTGAAGAATGCGGACCTTTCGGCATCCGCATTAACACGATCTTACCAAGTGCCGTTTTCGGTGGTAGCGCATTCTGGGGAACCGAACTGCGAGAAAGCCGGGCAAAAATACACGGCTACGATCCCAGCAAGTTAGAGGATGAATACAAAAAGAAAAACGCACTGGGTGTCAATATTTACCCTGAAGATGTAGCGGAAGTGGCTTTATTCCTTGTCAGCGAACGCTCTAATAAAATTACTGGCGCCGTTATCTCATTGGATGGAGGTGGTAAAACTGGATACATGCGTTAATCCTGCCAGAGACGAAGTTATGCGTGTGGGTGGTTGTTTTATGCGGTATTCCATCCGAGAATGGCGATAAAACAACCATCTCCTATCTTATCCACCAAATTGAATAATTGGCAAACCGAATCTTTCACATGTATTTATTTTATCTTGCAGATAATTTTTTGGAATTTCCAGGTCTGGCATAGAATAAGGGCGCCCTAGTCGTTTATATTTCTGTATACCTAAAGTGTGATAGGCTAGTAGACTGACTCCGCTCAGGTTTTTCAAACCTGCGGCAAAGTGGAAGATTTCCGCTAGAGTTTCATCCGAATCGTTTATGTCAGGAATCAATGGTATCTGAATGATAATCGGAGATTGGTAATGATCGATATACCGGACGTTTTCAAGAATGAGATCATTATCCTTGCCGGTAAATGAACGATGAACAAATCGATCGAGGTGTTTGATATCAATTATCGCCAAGTCCAGAAACGGCATCACCAAATCAATCTGTTCTTTGTCTGCATAGCAGCAAGTTTGTATAGCCGTATGGATTCCGTTTTCCTTACATAATTGCAAAATATCAGCAGCGAATTGTGCCTGGGATAAAGGTTCTCCCCCTGAAAGTGTAACGCCACCGTTTGAGTATCGGTAAAAAACCTTATCTCGTCCCACCTGTTCCGCAATCTCGGACGCAGCTACCTCTTTCCCTGCTAACACGAGAGCATCTCGATAACATACGACCATACACTCACCGCAACCGTTGCATTGCTCGAACTGAAATTGAACCGGCTGCCCCGCTTTTTCCATTGAAATGGCGTGTTTGGGGCAGATATCAACACAACGCCCGCAGCCATTACACAATTCCTCAATGAAAAAAACTTGAGGCTGTTTCAGTTGTGATTCGGGATTTGAGCACCATAGGCACCTTAATGGACAACCCTTGAAAAAAACTGTCGTCCGGATTCCAGGTCCATCATGGAGCGTATATCGTTCAATGTTAAAAATATAACCGGTACTCATGAAATGCCCCAAAAGGATCCTTGTTTAATGGACCTTTACAGATATCCATTGATGAATGTTGTTCCTCTAAACCAAATCATGTTCCATACGAGCGATAATGTCCTTTTGCAAAACCGGATCCAATGCCACAAAAAGCGCACTATAGCCAGCGACCCTTACTATGAGATCTCTATAATTTTCAGGATGAAGTAAGGCATCTTGCAAAATCTTCGTCGAGATCGTATTGAACTGCACATGCCAACCTTTCAGATCGACGAAGGATCGAATGAGAGCGGCAAGCTTCTCCACCCCGCGTTCCGAACTTAACGTATTATTAAACAAGCGAATATTCAATAACTGTCCACCGGTCACCTGAACTGTCGGCAGTTTTGCTACGGATTGAATAATTGCAGTTGGACCCTTTTTACCACTACCCTGAGAAGGGGAAACTCCATCTGCCGTCGGTTCTTTGGCAAGACGTCCATCAGGAGTTGCGCCAACCACATCCCCAGCGGTAATGTTGGCAGAAATCGTTACGGTCGAAGCATAATAAGTCCCGCCGATAGGCCCCTTGCCAAAACGCATATTCTTGAAACCAGTGATAATCTGGCAATAGTCTTCCAAAGCCTGCGCCGTTAATTGATCAACATAATCGTTGTCCTCACCATATTTCGGAGCTCGGTTAATGAGTATCTGGCGAACTTCGTCACCTGGTGGGTCAGAAAAATTATTTTTTATAGCTAGTTTAATTTGCTCAAGGGTAAGCAGTTTATCTTCGAAAACTGTCTTTTTCAATGCAGCCAGGACATTCCCCACATTGGGGATACCAACCAACGCCCCACTGGTCATATCATAGATCGCGCCGCCATTATTTAGGTGAGCACCTCGCCCTAAGCAGTCTTGTACCAGAAGCGAACAAAAAGCGTTTGGGACCAGCTCGCCAAGTGCACGATCGATGATATTATCTGCAATCACGTGCAGCCGCGTGTAATAGTCTAACTGCTGGTGCCAAGCACCAAGGATATCACTAAAAATGGCAAAATCCCCTGTTCCTTTCTGGAGCGTGATTCCACTTTGAGGATCCTGACCCATATTCAAAGCAAGTTCAATGATCTTTAGGGCATTCACCTTACTCTTCCCGTTCGCCCGATACCCCCATTTCCCCGGTACCTGAACTTCGAGACAACCCATCGTTGAATAATTCAACGCATCTTCATGACTCACGCCGCGGCTTTCCAATGAATCGACAATAACCTCGTCGTTAACGAAAGCTGGTATTCCAAACCCCAATCCAACAACTTTTAACGACTCACTCAAAAAGTCCTGCGGGGTTCCTTTATGCAGACGTACATAAAAATTCGGTTCAGACAGACGAACTTCCGCGACTGCCGCCAAACACAGATAACTTAAGCGATTCGTGGCATCTTCACCTGCCGGTGTTTGTCCTCCCACTGCCAGATTTTGGTACATAGGATATCCAGATTGGGTGCGCGAGTGTTTTTCTGGGCGGAGTTTGATGATTGAAAACAACTTTAGATAAAAATGTTCTATCAATTCTAAAGCTGATTCCTCGGTGATTTTCCTCTCTTCCAGATCATGTGAGAAATAAGGATAAAGATATTGGTCAAAACGTCCAAGTGATACCGAATGACCATTACTTTCCATTTGCTGTACGAGATGTGAAAACCAGACCATGATCAATGCTTGCCGGAATGAGGCAGCAGGTTGAGCAGGAACAATACACAAATCTTCAATAAGCGTCAAAAGCTCACTCTTTCGATTTTCATCATTCTCTTTATTTGCCAATATGGTAAGAAATTCCACCCAGCGCGCCGCGTAGGTCAAAACACCATCGCAAACAACTTCAACCGCTTCGTAGAAATCCCGTTTCTCCAAGCTCTCTGGTTCCCAAAGTGGTAACTTCTGTCTTAAATCCGCAGCCATCTCACGCATTTTCGCAAACCCTAACCGCAGCGTGCGCGCGTGATCAACCACGATGTGTCCTTCACCCGAAGTCGCCTGCCCGGTCCAACTTAATACACCAATTTCAGAAGCTTTCAGCACTTGATCTGGTTGCCTACCCAGTACCCGTTCATAAACCGACCTGCCTTCCCACCAGGGAAGAAGTTCATTCAATTCAGCTTTTACTTCGGGTTTAATGGTAAAACGGTCAAATTGACGCTGGTCAAAACGGTCGACCTCATCATAGACCCATTTCCATGAATATTCCGGGAAAATTGGTGCCCAACGAGGCTGGCTGGCAAGATTTCCTGGAAGAAGTTGATTTTCGTCAAAATAAAGACTGACATTCTTCAGATACTCACTTAATGCCAGCGCCCGTTTGATTATATATGGTTCACTCTCATGACTTCGATATATATTCGTGTAAATACGGAGGCGTTCTCCACAGATTCCAGGAGGAGAACCTATTAATTTATCTTTGATCGCCTGAACACGCTGGTTTTTAGAATGGTTAAGCTTCGGCAACATACCCTATACCCCTGAAAATTCTGTTCTCATGATAATTTCATTCTGCAAATCTGTGTCTAATTCTACAAAATACGCACTATAGCCTGCAACTCTCACAACTAAATGCCGGTATTGTTCTGGATTCTGTTGTGCTTCTTTTAATAAATCAGCCGAGACAACATTAAATTGGACATGTGGAATTCTAAGAGCGCTGAATCCTTGTAAGAATGATGCGAATTTTTTCCGCGAATTTTTTCCTTCAAAGAAGGAAGGCAAGAATTTCATATTCAACAAAGTGCCATTAGAAGCCAACTTGAGATTAAGTTTCGTAACCGAATTTAAAACTGCCGTGGGACCCCGTTGATCTCGTCCGGCTGACGGCGATAACCCGCCATCGGCGAGAGGCGTACCAGCCAATCTACCATCGGGTGTAGCCCCCACATTCGCGCCCATCGGCACATGCGCAGACACCGTGTAAAAACCAGGTTGATATCTTCCACCGCGAATCGTGGGATGTGCCTCAACAAGTTCGCAATATCGGTCTGCCCACTTCTTTGCATACTGATCAACGAGATCATTGTCATTTCCATATTTAGGAATTTTATTAATGAGTCTCTGGCGTAGAATTTCATTCCCCAGATAGTTATTGCGAAGTATGGGTAGTACATCCGTTGCTGCAATCCATCTTTGCTTAAAAACCCCTTCCCGAATGGCTAGCATGCTGTCTGCCACATTAGCAATTTGAACCCCCTGCACTCCCGAGAAATTATAAAGAGCACCACCCGCGGTAACATCTAATCCTTTTTCTATGCAATCATCAACGACAAGCGATAAAAATGGAGAAGGAATAATTTCTGCATGGATACCATCTACGATATTGCACCCTTTTACCATAAGATCGACAAAATACTGTAATTGTTGATCGTAGGCAATCTCCAATTGATCCATATCTTGGATTTCATCCAATGCTGGAGTCATCAAACCCACTTGTTCTCCACTTTGCGGATCACGTCCTCCAAAAAGCGTCAATTCAAAGATGCGCGTCAGGTTAAACATCGAGGCATCACTCCACCCCAATGCCCTTCCTGGCGAAGATAGTTCGACGCAGCCCACTACAGCATAATCCAGTGCATGATCAGGGGAGATTCCCCTGTTGATTTGTCCAGGAATGATTACTTCGTCATTAAACACCTGTGGCATTCCGCTTCCCAGGCTGATCACATACGATACTGCCTCTAAAAATTCTATCGGAGAGTTTTTATGAACGCGTACCGAAAAATTGGGTTGAGGCATACCGATATCCGCCTGAGCACGCAAACACATATAACTTAAAAGATTGGTAGCGTCCTTCCCATCTGTTGTTTGACCGCTCACGACAATATTGAAACCGATTGGGAATCCAGCAAAATAACGCGCACTTTCGCTGCTGCGTAAAAGCACAATTTCATTAAACTTGAGCCAGAAGTTCTCTAGTAATTCTTGCGCATACGCTATGGATATCTTTTTCTCATCCAGGTCAGCCTTGAGGAAAGGATATAGATATTGATCCAACCTACCAGGGGAAAAACTACTGGCATTCGATTCAATCTCAATCAACACAAAGAGGAACCATATTGCTTGCAGCGCTTCCCAATAGGTTTGGGGCGCATCTGTGGCTAATTTCTTGCAATTACGTGAGATTTCGATTAACTCTGCTTGCCTTTGGGGTTTAGAACACCGTTCTGCCATTTCAGCAGCAAGTGCTGCATATCTGAGCATGAATTTTTGGGCTGCGCTGAGAGCGATCCTGGTTGCCTGATAAAAATAGGCTTGAGCCTCTTTTTCCGCCGGTATCGCTTTTTCCGCCAGATCGACTTTCTCCAGTAGTTTGCGAATACCCAAGTTTATCCAGGTGGTGACATCAGGCAAAATATGTCCTTGAGCATGATCGGTCTGATTTAGACCAAAAGCCTTAAAGCGCACCGCATGTTTAATCTCTTCTGGAACTTTGGATGCTACTTCATCCTCAAGGGTTTTTCCTTGCCAAAACGGGAATATTTCCTGGCGGAGTTCCTGGATATATTCCGGTCTGATTAAAAATTTATCTTGGGAACGGGTTGGGAAAGTTTCCAGTTCCTTATCTACCCAACGAAAAGCACCTTCTGGAGAGATTACACCCATTCGCGGCAGAATAGAACGATTACCAACAATTAATTCATCATCGTCTATCTTAATACTTAACCCTTCTACCAGGTCTAAAAGCATTTTCGCTCTTCGAATTATCATTGGCTCATTTTCTGTTCTCTTATAACTCTTGGTAACAATGCGCGCTCGTTCGATGTCAATTTCCTGGACTGTTTGCAAGAGCATCTCTTTAATCCGAGTGATCCTCTCATTAGGTAATCCAATATTCTGAATAACTTCTGGAAATACCTCTGCGTGTTTCTTCTCAACTGTTGTGTGATACATAAGATACCTGCCTAAGTAATTTTTTATCTTTAACCGCCACCAACTGTAACATCAAATCCCAAGGCACTCCATACTCCTTGGATCTCTTCAATCTCCGATTTACTCAACCGCTTATGGGGCTCCCAAAGGTATTGACGCCCAAATGCCGAGTATTTTGGTTTCCCGAACGTATGGTAAGGAAGCAAATCAACAGATCGGAAGATGGAATGATCGTGGAGATAATCCGCAATTTGTTTTTGATCTTTTTCTGAGGCGTTAAAGTCCGGAATTAATGGTATGCGTAATCGGAGAGATATATTCTCTTTTTCCAAATTGGATAAATTTTTCAGGATGAGAGCATTATCTTCCCCAGTATATTTCTTGTGAATGATTGTGTCAACATGCTTTACATCGAACAATATTTCATCTAAGTAAGGGAGCAACTCTTCAAATACACTCCATTGTACAAATCCTGATGTTTCCATAGCCGTATTTAAATGATTTATCTTAGCGAGCATAAGAATCGTACGCGCAAATTCCTTTTGAAAAGTTGGTTCACCTCCAGTCAGCGTGACACCACCTCCATTTTGATAAAAAAATGCCACAAGAACAGGTCGCTTATTTAACAAAA
>JBAWYZ010000106.1:0-7720 GCA_037143255.1 Leptolinea sp.
CGGATAGCTTTGCAAACCTGTTTTCCGTCCAAATCCGGCATCCATAAATCCAATAAGATGAGATCTGGCTGAATTCTTTTTGCAATCTCAATTCCTTCAGCAGGAAGATTGGTCACATGAACTTCTGCCGGGTAGGAAGTGAGAAGGATTCGTAAGAGATCCGTAGAAGCAGGGTCGTCATCAATAATTAATATTCTCAAATAAACCTCCAGAACGCTATAATTATTATGCGTCAAATTTTCCGATTTGTACCTTTCACCTTCCTTACAGTCTCAGTATTGAGGTAACAATCAGCAATATGCAGAACAAGAATGGGAAGTCAAATCCTAACCTCCAAATCTAAATGCCGCTTTGGGAAGGTAGCCGCCTTGTGGTAAAATCTATAACTTATAGACAATATTGCGATTTTTCCCATAAAATTGCATTAATTATTCAAATTCAGGAGGATCACATGGTTCAAAAGAAATGGGTTTATCTGTTCAATGAAGTTGAACAGGCTGAAAAGTACTGCGGTGGTAATTGGGATAAAGTCCGCGGCTTAATGGGTGGTAAAGGCGCTAATCTGGCCGATATGATCCGAATTAATCTGCCCGTTCCGCCATTCTTCACTGTTACAACCGAAGCTTGCAATGCCTATCAGCCCACTGGTAAATTTCCAGAAGGTCTTTGGGATGAGATGATGGCATCCCTAAAGGCAGTCGAAAAAGCTGCCGATAAACAATTTGGCGATCCTAAGAATCCCCTATTGGTTTCCTGCCGATCGGGCGCTAAATTCTCGATGCCCGGTATGATGGATACTGTTCTTAACATCGGTCTCAACGATGAGACCGCTAAGGGAATGGTCGCATTAACCAAAAACGAGCGGTTTGTGTATGACTCTTACCGCCGGTTGATTCAAATGTTCGGCTCAGTAGTTCTCGGTCTGCCGGATGAGGCCTATGAAGATGTGTTGGAAGAACTCAAAAAAGAGAAAGGCGCCAAGGTTGATACCGAATTGGATGCCGCCGCTCTGAAAGATCTGGTTGAAAAATTCAAAGTCGTTACCAAACAGCATAAAGCTGAATTTCCACAGGATGTTTTCACCCAATTAAAACTGGCCACCGAGGCTGTTTTTAAATCCTGGAATGGCAAACGAGCTGTGGATTACCGCCGCGCAACCAACATCCCCGATGATCTGGGAACAGCGGTCAGCATTGTTACCATGGTCTTTGGCAATATGGGCATGGACTCCGGTACTGGTGTTGCCTTTACCCGCAACCCCGCCACCGGTGAGCGCAAAATGTACGGCGATTACCTGCTTAATGCGCAGGGCGAAGATGTTGTAGCCGGTATCCGCAACACCGAGAAGATTGAAAATCTCGGCAAAGACCTGAAACCCGCCTATGATCAGTTCCTGGACATCTGCAAGAAACTGGAACTGCATTACCACGATATGCAAGATGTAGAATTCACCATCGAACGCGGGCGCCTTTGGATGCTGCAAACCCGCAACGGCAAACGTACTGCCGCTGCTGCCATCAAAGTTGCAGTTGATATGGTCAACGAAGGCTTAATTAGCAAGGAAGAGGCAGTTATTCGCGTTTCTACCGATAATGTCGATTCTATGCTGCATCCGCAGTTTGACCAGGAAGACAAGAAAGCAGCCAAGAAAGCTGGCCGCTTTTATGCATCTGGTGTAAATGCGTCTCCAGGTTCCGCTGTCGGACAGATTTACTTTGATGCTGATTTGACCGAAAAAATGACCAAAGAAGAAAAACAGGACACTATTATGGTGCGCCCGTTCACAAAACCGGATGATGTTCACGGTATGCTAGCTGCCAAAGGTATCCTTACCAGTGAAGGCGGCGCCACATCTCATGCAGCCGTGGTTGCCCGCCAGTTCGGTGTCCCATGTATTGTAGGCGCCTCTTCCATCAAGATTGACCTGGATAAACGCCAGATGACTGTTGACGGTCTGGTTGTCAAAGAAGGCGACTGGATTTCGGTTGATGGAACCACCGGAGAAGTTTTCCTAGGCAAGATCAAATCCTTCAATCCCTCTTTGGAAGATCAGAAAGAACTGCTTATCCTGCTCAATTGGGCTGATGAAATTTGTGCTCGACCTGATGTTCGCGCCAAGATGGGCGCCACCGGCCCGAAACGCGGCCTGCAGGTTTGGGCTAATGCGGACTACCCGAAAGATGCCCAGCGTGCCCGCTCTTACGGCGCCGTTGGTATCGGACTCTGCCGCACCGAGCACATGTTCTTTGAACCCGAGCGTCTGCCGATTGTGCAACGCATGATCCTTTCTGATACAAGTGAGGCGCGTACAGCAGCCCTCAATGAACTGCTCCCTTCTCAGCGCAGCGATTTCGAAGGCCTGTTCCGTGCCATGATCGACAATGACAAGGATAAGAACGGTTTCCCCGTAATCATCCGACTGATCGACCCGCCTTTGCATGAGTTCCTGCCTGCTGCAGAAGAACTGCAAGATAAAATCACCACTCAGCGGATTGCCAACCTGGCTGGTTATACTTTAGGCAAAGGCGACACCAAAGAGATCGCTGCTGCGGAGAAGATGTTGCACGCTGTAGAAGCGCTGCATGAAAGCAACCCGATGATGGGACTGCGCGGTGTTCGTTTGAGCATTGCCATGCCCGAGATTGTTGAAATGCAGGTTCGCGCCATTTTCGAAGCGGCTGCCAATGCAGCCCTGGATGGTTTCAAACCGAAACCTGAAGTCATGATCCCACTTACCGGTCATGTCAATGAGCTGAAATGGATTCAGCCGCGTTTGGAACGGATTGCCAAGGCGGTAATGGAAGAGAAGAAAGTTAAATTTTCCTATAAGTTCGGAACTATGATCGAAATTCCACGCGCTGCTGTAACTGCCGAGGAAATCGCCGGATATGCCGAGTTCTTCTCATTTGGTACCAACGATCTGACTCAGATGACCTTTGGTTACAGTCGTGACGATGCCGAGCGCAACTTCCTAATCACTTACGTGGAACAGGGCATTCTTCCCAAGAATCCTTTCCAGACCATTGACCGTGACGGTGTAGGCCGCTTAATGCGCATGGCTGTGGAAGATGGCCGCAAAGCTCGGGCAGATCTTGAAGTAGGTATTTGCGGTGAGCACGGTGGCGACCCAGACTCCATTGAGTTCTGCCACATGATTGGGAACAATTATGTCTCTTGCTCCCCGTTCCGTATTCCAGTTGCACGCTTGGCTGCTGCCCATGCCGCATTAAAATTCTCTTCCGGCAAGGAAAACACCGACAAATAATCTGGTAGTTTTGAAGATTATTAGATAAATTAAAAGGGCGCTTCCAATTGGATGCGCCCTTTTTTGGCAATAACATCAAGTAATAAATTTTTTAAGCAGAATAATTAAATTCTTAGAACCCTATTTGGGAAAGATTAACCCATTTCCTAAAATATTTATTTGATTTAAATACATCTCAATATCTGGCGCTTCAATCCAACGAACCAATTCCCAGTCAGACCGAGTTGCAGAACATAGAACTCTCGCCAAGTCTACGGGAAATACTCCAGCCGCTTTTCCTTGGGCTCTGTTTAAGGCGTCTTCCAGTGATAAATTCATTCGGTAGCATAACGCCCAAATATCTGCCAGATCTTTCGGTGCCTCACGGTCCAGAACGGCGGTCACTTTATTGGCCAGAATATTTTGCGCAGTATCCAACAACCCTAAGATTGGATGCTGAGCGACAACTCCAATACGGGATGGGACATCATTAATAAAATCGATTTTTAGATCGATATCATTCTGGACCAAGCTCAATCGCGAAAACCGGTCTTCTCGTTGAATTACTTGAGCGTTCCATGGAGAGGAGGAAAGGGTTAATTGATTAATGATCCTGTCAGTCCATAATCCAAAACGATCATCATCATTAACAAAAAAATCCAAGTCATCGGAAAATCGGTGATTCAAATATCCGCGGGATAAGGCAGTCCCTCCGGTCAAATAGAATAATGTGTCTGTATCTTTAACAACATTAAGAACTTGATTTTGAAAAGGATATAACTTGTCCAAATAAAATTGAGAGTCCATTGCTATAGCATTTCAGGGTGATGAGTCGGTAGCCATGTAGCTAAAAAATCGAAAGCGCGGCGCCGGCTGTTTGAGCGGATTTTGTTGCGCCATTTCGGCCATCCGATTAACAGATGAGAGAAACCCAGCAACCGCAGTATCTCAGGGTAGCTTGCATATTCAAGCAATCGGATAGCCGCCCAATCCTGATCCAGGCGGCCAATGGTAATTTCCCCAGCTAATAACGCTCTAAACTGGGTTTCATCCAAATCATAATCCCACACATAGGGTAAAGTCATCTACGATTCCTAATGAATATATTATACAGGTTTCCTAGATGGTAATTGGGATAACGAATTTCAAATGCCTGAGATTTGGGTCATATTTGAGTTTGTCAAAAATGAACATCCAGGAAAATATTGCTGATTAATCAAATGCCTTTTTTTATCAGTATCCATGAATTTGAATTATTGGAACAAACCTCGACGGTTGCGTCAGAAAAACGAAATAAGTTGGCAATTTGTAACGAATTTAGAAAATGACTACGCATCAGTGCGATTTTTTCGGCCAGTGCAATCAGCTTTACACCAAACTTGTTGATATCGGGTTCTTCAATGACAATATGTCCACCAGGTTTGAGAACCCGCCACAGTTCTGCTGCGGTTTCCAGTTGGTTTACCACATGATGAAGAGCATCCACCATGATGATTCTGTTAAACAAGTTTGCTGAAAACGGCATAATCTCGGAAGGGGCACAAACCGGTTGCAGGCCTTCTTTCGCAAGGGTTTCTTGAAGCATCTTTATTGACAGGTCACAAACAATAATTTGATTTACCTTTCCCGCCAGGAATTGAGCCACCCGGCCGGTTCCTCCGCCTGCATCCAAAATAATGCCATTTTCAGGCATGTCCACCAGTGACCAGAATTCATCGGTTCTATTTGGACGAATCACAATCTCATAGATTGGCGCAAGAAAATCAAAGTGATCAAAACGACGCTTCATATTATTTGATCCTATTTATTCTCAAAAAAACCAGTGGTGAGGCAATTACAATTTTGTAAACAATTATCGGATAACTTGCAATATTTACGAAATATCACACATCTAAAGGTTTTTGAGTATAAACCTATGAGAATATCAAGTAAGCATAAGGCGGATTCAGTAAATCCGCCTTATGTTGGACCATTAGATTTTTTTCGAGATTTCTTCTCTGGCACGCTCCAAGAAAGCAGAGAGAGCAATTGGTCCGGGATTCTCGCCATTACGCATCCGCAGGGCAACCTGAGTGTTCTCGAGTTCCTTATCCCCAATCACAAGCATGTAGGGGATTTTCTGGTTCTGGGCATCCCGGATTTTCGCATTCATGCGTTCTGACCGGTCGTCCACTGTGACTCGCAAACCTTCCTTACGCAGTTGCTCCGCTACCTGTTGCGAATACTCCACATGGCGGTCGGCGATTGGTATTAAAGCGACCTGGATAGGTGATAACCAGACCGGGAATGCGCCAGCATAATGCTCAATAAGGACGCCAAAGAAACGTTCCAAGCTGCCGAGCAAAGCACGGTGAATCATATAAGGGCGATGCGGTTGCCCGTCTTCGCCAATATAGTTTAGGTCAAAGCGGTCGGGCAGATTGAAATCAAACTGAATGGTTGATAATTGCCATTCGCGACCAATGGCATCTTTCACCTTCAAGTCGATTTTCGGACCGTAGAAAGCTCCACCACCCTTGTCTACCTGGTAGTCAACCCCGGAGCGTTTTAATGAGGCTTCCAGGGCTTCTTCTGCTGCCGTCCAACGGTCTGTTTCGCCCACGGCTTTTTCGGGTTTGGTGCTCAGGTAGGCTTGTATATCAGAAAAGCCAAAACTGCGCAGGATGTGCAAACTAAAATTTAGCACAAAATCAATTTCTGCGTGCATCTGATCTGGCCGGCAGAAGTGGTGGGCATCATCCTGGGTAAAGCCGCGCACCCGCATCAGTCCGTGCATTACACCACTGCGTTCGTAGCGGTAAACGGTTCCTTCTTCAGCATAACGGAGTGGTAAATCACGATATGACCGCAGAGAACTTTTATAGATATGAATATGGAACGGGCAATTCATCGGTTTCAAGAAGTATTGTTGCCCGTCAATGTCGACCGGAGCGTACATGTTTTCCTTGTAAAAGCCCAGATGACCGCTGGTTTCCCAAAGTTGGGACTTACCAATATGCGGGGTGTACACAAAGTCATACCCGTTGGCTTCATGCTCTTCGCTCCAGAAATTCTCAATAATCTTACGGATCTTTCCACCCTTGGGATGCCAGAGAATCAACCCTGCGCCAATTTCATCCACAACGCTAAATAGATCAAGGTCGTGACCGATTTTGCGGTGGTCACGCTTTTTAGCTTCTTCAAGCCGCCACAGGTAGTCTTTAAGCTCCTCTGGATTGTTCCAAACCGTGCCATAAATACGTTGCAGCATAGGACGTTTTTCATCCCCCCGCCAGTAGGCTCCGGCAACAGACATTAGTTTAAGAGCGGATGGGTTGATGTCCGTGGAAATATCTACATGCGGCCCCCGGCACAAGTCGGTAAAAGTGCTATGCGTATAAAGCGAAATTTCCGGTTTCTCTGCAATCGGATTGCCGTCCTCGTCCAATTTGCCTTCTTCCAGTCCATCAATTAGTTCGATCTTGAAGGGTTGGTCATGAAAAATCTTTTTAGCTTCATCTGCACTGACCACTTTGCGTTCAAAGTGAACTTTGGATTGAATAATGCCCCGCATTCGTTTTTCGATGCTCTCGAGATCTTCAGGTGATAACGCCCGCGGTAGGTCGAAATCGTAATAAAACCCATCCTCAATCGCGGGGCCGATGGCGACTTTTCCTTCCGGAAATTTCTCGATTACCGCCTGTGCCATAATATGAGCGGTCGAGTGGCGGATGCGATACAGCTTTGTGGCTTCGTAATCAGCTTTTTTGTCTATCATTCTTCCTCCATCATTTGAATTGCTAATAATAAAACATAAACTCCCGTCCCAACTGGGGCGAGAGTTTGTAATCACGCGGTTCCACCCAGATTAATCCTTTACCCCGGATCATCTCTGATGACTGATAACGAAGTCAACCGTCTTCCATACTGGGGCGTGCCCTTTTCTGGTTACCGCTCACAGGTGGTATTCATCAGATTAGCGTGAGAACCTTTCAGCTACTGGCTCTCTTTCTGGCAAATTTGTCTCTGATTACTTATCCCGGTCTAAGCGTTTGTATTCAGTTAATTCAATTATACGCGGATAAATCAAAAATTCAAGGGCAATACGAAAACGAAAAAACAGAAAGAGTCTCTGGCAAATCATTCAATTAGTACACCGTGGCGCAATTTATCCAAAACGTTTTGTTTATTTCAGTAAGTCAACTCGCTTGTTTCCAAAAAACAAATTGCCGAGTCAGTTATAAAAGGTAGGTTCTAATCCTTGTATTCAAAGCGAATACTAGATTTCCCTGCATCCATTGCAAATAACCTAGTCTTTTTTGGTATTTTTAGTAGTGCTGGAAAACAAAGCCCAGGTTCGGAGGATTTATCGGTCGCGGTGGACCTGTGACAATGCCAGGTTGGTTAGCATGTTTCTTTCAATAGTCTCTGGAATTGCAGTGAGTGCGGTTATTCCCTTATGTATGAATTCTTCTGCCACACTATATGATTTCACTA
>JBAWYZ010000107.1:0-7618 GCA_037143255.1 Leptolinea sp.
AAATAAAAGCTGAGGCACTAATGGAACCTTTAACTACAAAAGAAGAAATTGAAAATCTAAAAAGCGGTTTCTGGAACACGCCAATCTCCATAATGTGCGAAAACCGGTCAAATTTACCAGTCAATCGCAAGTACACAAATATTCGATCTGTTGAGTAGATATCAGCTTTCGGTTCCATATCAACCGGAACCATACCCTTACCATTCTTGCCAGAACTCTCGGCAATCAACTGCTCAACCCATGGACCAAATGCTGCCAGCTCAGGATCAGCAAACAGCGTAATTTTATCTTTACCGTTCAATGCGCCTGATCCTAAGAATGCTCCAAGTGCAATTCCCGGATTTCTCTCGGCAGACGTTTCAGATGAACAAAATTCGTTCATTTCGATTGCTGAGCTTAGCAATTTTTCCATATCCAATCCCATCAGGACTGCTGGCGCCAAACCATAAATGGTCAATGCTGAATACCGCCCGCCGACTTCCGCATCTCCAAGAAGTACCTTGCGGAATTTCCGTTCTTCCGCTACTTTTACCAGATTCGTCCCGGGATCGGTAATGGCAATAAAATGTTTACCGGCTTTCTTACCCAATGGAGTTTGTGCTTTTGCCCAGAAATAATCCATAAAGGCATTACTTTCACCTGTTGACCCAGATTTTGAGACAACTACAAACAATGTTTTCCTGACAGCCGCCCAACGGCCAGCAGCCAGTACCGTGTCCGGATTGGTCATGTCCAGCACTTTCAATTCCATTCCAGTGCCCATTGCCCCCAAAATGATGGCAATTGTTTCAACACCGAGTGAAGAACCTCCCATTCCCATCAGTAATAATTTACTGATGCCTTCCGCCTGACACTCTTTGAGAAGGGGTTCAATTTCTGCAGCAATGGCTTCCCCTTTTTCAGGTGCGTTCAACCAACCAAGTCGAACCCTAATTTCCTTTTGACCTTCCGGATCATTCGTCCAAAGAGTAGCATCCTTATCAGCCATGCGGTTGATGAAGTTCTTTTCTTTAAGGTCAAGAATTGCTTTTTGAACTGGTACGGCTAATGACCCAAGAGATTTTCGATAATCTTTTGAACGCTTATCAATTGATTTTAATAAATCTCGATAAGAAGCGATGAAGGACTTAACCCCTTCCTCTTCCAACTCGGCTGAGACACCATCTATATCGATACCAACTTTTGGCAGAGATTCCAAAACCTTTTTTGCTTCCGCAATTCCTGCTTTTGCTCCGGCGCCAACTTCACCATGATCCTTGAAAGCTTTCACTGTTCCAGGTGGCATGGTGTTGATGGTATTCGGAGCAATCAATTCTTCCACATATAAAACATCCCGATTTGCCGGGTTCTTCATACTGGTAGAAGCCCAAAGAGTGCGTTGTACTCTGGCGCCCCTGGCCGCCAACTTTTTAAAACGGTCTGATTCAAAGATGGCCTCAAACCGGCTGTAGACAACTTTGCAAGTGGAAATGGCCGCCTTTCCAACCAACTCGCTTGCCAGTTTCGCTTGCTCATTCTTGGTTTCGGCAGTTGCCTTCAACCGGGCATCCACTTTGGTATCAATCCGGGAGACAAAGAAAGATGCACACGAAGCGATATTATCGATAGACAAACCGGTCTTCGCCCTTTTTTCCAATCCCTTGAGAAAAGCGTCAGCTACGGCCTCATACCGCTCTATAGAAAATATCAGGGTGACATTCACATTAATTCCAGCAGCAATAACTGCCGTGATGGCAGGTAAGCCTTGCAAAGTAGCCGGAATCTTGATCATTACATTGGGGCGGTTGAGTAATGCCCACAACCGCTTGGCTTCTTCCACCGTTTTCCGGGTGCTTTGGGCTAACTTCGGGCTTACTTCCAGGCTAACGTAGCCATCGGCGCCATTGGTCTGGTCATAAACCGGACGAAACAGGTCAGCAGCCTTGCGAATATCTTCAATAGCCAACTGGTAGAAAATCGACTCGGGATCCGCGCCTGCCATGGCCATCGGTTGGATGGTCTCATCATAGATTCGCGAGCCGCTGATGGCATTATTGAAAATTGTCGGGTTGGATGTCACCCCGGTGATGTCCCCATCTGCAATCATTTTGGCCAACTGTCCGTCTTTTAATGACTGCCTATCGATATTATCCAACCAGGGTGACTGGCCGGCATCGACCAGACGTTGCAAACTTGATTTGCTCATTTGAACATCCTTCTTTCTATTTCTTCTACTTTTTCTTTACGCCGATGGTAGCGGTCCTGGGATGAAAACGTTGCAGAAAGAAATGCACTCACCAACTCTTTAGCCACTTCAATTCCGACAACGCGCGCACCGAGACAAAGAACATTTAAATCATCATGCTCCACCCCCTGGTGAGCAGAATATCCGTCATGGCAAATACTGGCCCGCACGCCTTTGAACTTATTAGCAGTGAATGTGATGCCAACCCCGGAACCACATATAATGACCGCTCGATCTACTTTACTGGATTGTACAGCCAAAGCCGCGGCTTCTGCAATTTCCGGATAATCAACTGGCGCATCTGAGTAACACCCCAATTCAAGAACCGAGTGGCCTAACGATTGAATCGTCTGGATAAGCGTTTCTTTGTATGGAAATCCACCGTGATCACAGGCTACAGCTACATTCATGAGTTACCCTAAGAGTTTTTTGGCTTCTTCTACAACATTCTCAAAAGTAAAACCGAACTTCTCCATAACAACTTTACCTGGTGCGGAAGCGCCAAAATGATCCAACCCGATGACGAAACCTTTTTCGCCAACCCATTTTTCCCAGCCAAGCGTCAAACCAGCTTCAACGGCGATCCGCTTGGTGACACCCGCAGGTAAAACAGATTCGCGATATTCAGCAGATTGATCTTTGAACAATTCCCAGGATGGGAAGGAAACCACCCGAACAGCTTTTCCTTCAGCCGATAATTTCTGGGCAGCTTCCAGTACCAAACCTACTTCCGATCCAGAAGCCATCAGAATGATTTCGGGAGATTTTCCGCCCAAGTCAGCTAGAACATAGGCGCCCTTTGCCAAACCGGCAGCAGATGCAAATATCTGTCGATCCAGGGTAGGTAAGTTTTGGCGGCTAAGAGCCAGAACTGTTGGACGTTTCTTATTCAGCAATGCCACACGCCAGGCTTCGGCAGTTTCATTTGCATCAGCCGGACGTAAAACCAACATATTTGGAATTGCGCGTAACGAAGCCAGGTGTTCAACTGGCTGATGAGTCGGGCCATCTTCGCCTAACCCGATGCTATCGTGGGTGAAAATCCAGATACTGGGAATGTGGGAAAGAGCGGCTACTCGTAGAGCGCCCCGGCAATAATCTGCAAATACGAGGAATGTGGCGCCGTAAGGACGGATGCCGCCATGAACAGCCATGCCATTGACAATGGCAGCCATACCATGCTCACGCACGCCAAAGTGGAAGTTCTTGCCTGCGCGCTGACCATCCTGGAAAGCAATGCTGCTGCTTATCCAAGTGTTGTTGCTGGGCGCCAGATCAGCAGATCCGCCAATCAATTCAGGTAATACTGCTGCCAGTCCGTTGATCGTCTTGCCGGAAGCGACCCGGCTGCCCAATCCTTTGGGATCGGCATCAAAAACAGGTAAGGACTTTTCCCAATCTTTCGGCAATTCGCCGGTAATTCGGCGCTTGAGTTCAGCGGCTTCAGCCGGAAACGCAGCTTTATAAGCATCGAAGCGATTATTCCAATCGGACTCCAGTTTCTTGCCACGCGTAACACACCTGCGAAATTCTTTCAAAACATCTTCAGCAACATAGAATGGTTCTATCGGCCAACCAATATTCTTTTTGGCAGCCAGCAATTCTTCTTCTCCGGCCGGCTCGCCATGAGCTTTGGAAGTTCCTTGTTTGGTCGGCAGTCCGTATCCAATGATGGTTTTGCAAATAATCAAAGATGGACGGGCATCTTTCTTTGCCTTCTTGATGGCTTTGTCGATTTTTTCAACATCGTTGCCGTCATCCACCCGCAAAACCTGCCAACCGTAAGATTCGAATCGTTTGCCGCGGTCTTCGGTAAAGGCCAGATCAGTGGAGCCATCGATAGAAACTTTATTATCATCATACAAATAGATGAGCTTGCCCAATTTCTGGTGGCCGGCAAAACTGGCCGCTTCTACTGAAACCCCTTCCATTAAATCACCATCAGTGACAATCGCATAGGTTGTGTGGTTGATGACTTCATGGCCGGTTTTATTGTAAACCGCCGCTAGGTGCGCTTCTGCCACAGCCATACCAACGCCATTTGCCAACCCCTGCCCCAATGGGCCGGTGGTGATTTCTACACCCGGGGTTAATCCAACTTCAGGGTGACCAGGCGTAATGGAGCCCCACTGCCGGAATTGCTTCAACTGTTCCATAGGAACATCATATCCAGTTAAATACAGCAGGCTGTAAAGCAGCATAGAGCCATGCCCACCAGATAAGACAAAGCGGTCGCGGTCAAACCAAAGCGGATTTTTCGGATTATGATGCAGATGCTTTGTCCAAATGGTGTAGGCAATTGCAGCCGTGCCCATAGGTAGACCGGGATGTCCGGAATTTGCTTTTTGAACCCCATCAGCAGACAGGAAACGGATGGTATTTATGGCTTTTTCTTGGTTTGGAATATTTGTCATTTTAACCCTCGGATTATTTTTTGCATAATTTTACCATGCAGGGTTTTCATTATTCATTGAATATTCTTGACCAGATAATCAATGACTCGCATCAAAATTGACAGGAAGAATTTTCTGTGCCATCTAACAAAACCTCCCAAATGAAGTCATTGTTTCGACTTTTTTCGGGAGGTTAAGTTACATAAATTCGGGGATTAACGCTTACCGTTGTCCCAAACCATAAACGGCATGTTGACAACTACATCCGATTTCTGCAGAGACAACTCCCCCTTCTTTTCTGCCTCCAGGATTTCTCCGGCTGCTTTTAATTCCCGTGCAGCGACACCCGCGGCCCATTTCACAAACATGATTTTACGAAGCGGTGTATACCCATCCGTTCCCGGCGGATTGCTAAATACGTCCGGCTGAAACCCCAAGGGCCCTTTCCCGGCAATCCCATTCTCAAAAACATACACTGGCGCGGTTAATTCGTCAGGGACTTTTGCCAGAGAAGGAACCAATAATACTGGCGACTTCATCATAGCGGATAATTTATCCGCGACAGCCGGGTCTGAAACTTCTGTGTGTGAGAAGAAGATCTCTTTTCCTTCAGAATATGCTCTTCCAGCCGGAATACTGGCAAAAGTTGGTCCGCTCACTTGTTGTCCGGAACAAGCAGCTAATCCCAAAGATAAAACTACAGTTGCAAATAACGTTGAATAAAGGTTTTTCATTTTTATCCTTATAAACTTACAAGATTATTTTTTCACTAGCCATTTACATCAATTTTCTTGCGGTTTAATCGCAGACTGTTGCTGACAACAAATACACTACTGAATGCCATAGCGCCGGCTGCCAGGATGGGAATTAATAATCCAAAAGCCGCAACCGGGATCAGTACAACGTTATAAAAGAACGCCCAAAATAGATTTTGTTTGATTGTGCTGAGTGTGTTTCTTGAAAGATTAATTGCCCTTACCACGCCTCGCAAATCACCACTGATCAGCACGATGGGCGCAGAAGCCATGGCGATATCCGTTCCAGTCCCAATGGCGATTCCAACATCTGCCTGGGCCAATGCCGGGGCATCGTTGATCCCGTCTCCAACCATGGCAACAGCCAATCCCTGGGCTTGAAGTTTCTTCACCTCAGTAACTTTATCACCCGGAAGAACTTCAGCTAACACGGTATCTACACCAACCTGGCGAGCAACAGCATCCGCGGTTTGGCGATTATCTCCAGTAATCATAGCCACCTTTAATCCCATCGCATGCAGTGCGCGAATGGCTTCTGCTGACCCATCTTTTACAGTATCCGCAACGGCAATGATTCCCGCCATTTCCCCATCTATAGCCACCAGCATAGCAGTCTTGCCTTCCTTCTGCAGTCGGCTGATTTCGTCCATCCAGGCTTCCAGTGTCAAACCGTTTTCAGTCATCATTCGGGCGTTTCCAACCAGCACAGTTTGTCCTTTTACGATTCCTTGAACGCCTTGACCGGTAACAGATACAAATGATTCGGGTGGTTCCAATGATATTGAACGGTTGCCAGCCTCCGCCACAATAGCTTCACCCAAGGGATGTTCGCTGTTCTTCTCCAGTGTTGCAGCCAACCGTAGAATCTCATCTTCCGTCATCCCATTCTTGGGCACAACATCGGTCACAGATGGTTGGCCGCGGGTGATAGTTCCTGTCTTATCCAAAACAATCATCTTGACAGAGCCAGCCCGTTCCAATGCCTCAGATGACTTTATCAAGACACCCAATTCCGCGCCCTTGCCGGTTCCGACCATAATCGCAGTCGGGGTAGCCAATCCCATAGCACATGGGCAGGCAATAACCAACACAGCCACCATATTGATCAGCGCCCTGGTAACCGGTGTAATATCCGTATTGATTGCCAGCGGAGGGCCGAAGAAAAACCAGCCGGCAAATGTAATTACTCCTAAACCAATTACAACCGGCACAAATATAGATGAAACCTGATCGGCCAATTTTTGAATAGGGGCTTTGCTGCCTTGCGCTTCTTCCACAAGTCTGATGATTTGTGCCAGGGCTGTTTCTTTGCCAATTTTCGTTGCCTCAAACTTGATGAATCCCAATTTATTGATCGTTGCACCAATAACTGCTGATCCAGGTAACTTCTCAACCGGCATGGATTCTCCGGTTAACATGGATTCATCCACTGAGGAATGCCCTTCCACGACCACGCCATCCACCGGGAGCCTTTCGCCTGGTCGTACAACAACCAGATCACCGATTTTGACATCATCGATGGAAATATCCATTTCCTGCCCATCGCGGATGATTCGCGCTGTTTTCGCCCGTAATCCCATCAGTTTCTTGATGGCTTCGCTAGTCTGTCCCTTGGCTTTTGCTTCCAGGTACTTGCCAAGTTTAATCAGGGTGATGATGATGGCTGCTGTTTCAAAATAAACATGCCCGCGGAAAAGACCAAATGCAGCCGGAATGGAATAAAAGAACGCTGCCGAAGTTCCCAGTGCAACGAGAACATCCATGTTCGCCGAGCCGTTGCGCAGCGCTTTGTAAGCACCTACATAGTATTGCCAGCCAACATAGAATTGAACCGGTAAAGCCAGACCCATCATAATTAGCCTGAACCAAACAGCGTGAGTCACATAGTCTGAAAAGAAACCCAGGTCACCCGCCATTGCAATAATAAACAACGGGATGGAAAAAACCAGTCCAACAATCAACAACCTTTTTTGCTGGCGTGTCTCAACCTGGCGGGCTTTACCCTCCACATCCTCTGCATCTCCCCCGGTTTCGACTGCTTCAAAACCAGCCGAAGCCACAGCTTGCCGAATCTCCACCTGGCTAATAATGGTCGGAACATACTTTACCCGGGCGCGTTCTGTCGCAATGTTTACCTGAGCTTCCAAAACACCCTGCAAAACAGAAAGGTTCTTCTCAAGCCGCCGGGCATCATTGTTGTCACTCAACCGTTTGATTACCAGGTCAGCTTCGCCGCTGGCTATTCC
>JBAWYZ010000108.1:0-7588 GCA_037143255.1 Leptolinea sp.
CCTATTGTCAACCAGAATATCCCAATGACGATTACCTTCTGGCGAAGAGGAATACCCCGCCCTTCTCGGAAATTGCGGAGGTACTCGCCGAATATGCGGTTAGTCATTAGCCAGGAGTAAAAGCGCTTTGAGCTACGTGCATAGAAAAAAGCCGCCAGTAACAAAAACGGTGTAGTGGGCAAGATGGGCAAAGCCATTCCAATTACGCCAAAAATGACGCAAATTGTACCCAGTAATATGAAGAGGTTGGTTCGTAATCTATTCAAATTTTCATCCAATGCATTCGGATAACTGTATTTTACCGGACACTTTGTATGGCTGGAATGGATTGTATAAGAAATTGGCTTGAGTAACCTGTCAGAATTCGTCTGCCAGTTTGTTAATCCGTGGGTAGGCAGATATGTTCGTTATCAGATGATCTTGTTGACTTCTGCCAGAAGTTTCTCGGCTTTCTCTTTGGTAACGCCCATCTGTATTGCCTGCGGCATAGATAAGATCATGTTGATAGTTCCTCTTCCTTTGATTTTTCTGGAGGAGATTTTCCCACAATGTGGTTAACATCAGACTGAACATGGGTGGAAAAGTCAACCCCGGCCAATGACAAATTTCCGCATGGTATGTTTATGTTCTCACCAGGTGTGTTGTCACCCCTGCAGCAACACAATACAAAAAGATCATGGTTTGCAAATCTATGATTCGTCAGCATACCTGAATTTGCACACCGGGTATTCATCTTGTTGAAAAATATTTACTCAAAAAACCATTATCTATGATAAACCAAGAAATTTAAGTAGGGAGAGAAACAATCGGGCATTACTTATTGGAGAAAATTGCTATAACTTCCGATTGCTTCGTTCATAGACACAAATCAACCTGCGTACGGGCAAGCAAGCGGAGAATTGAATAATATCCATCTAAAAAATAAGGCCGTCTACTTGACACTTACAGACGAATATCTCTCCAGATGGGACGGTAGATAACCGTAGGCGATATAGCAGTTTAATGGTGCTGTTAATATTAATAAAATGAACCCATCCTGCTCGTTTGGTTGTTACTCATCCAGCAATGAATCGGCGGTTTTTGAGTTCATAAAGAAATATGCCAATTGCACCAAAACCAATATCACTAGCGCTGCGGGAGCGTAGACTAATGCGACAATAAACGCAACACCATAAACCGAGAGTCCATACACCCCCGATTGCATATATTCTTTTTTACGTTCGGCAAGCGATGTCTTTTCTTTCGAAAGGTTCGTACTTACTAGCGCATACTGCCACATCAGTGAAAAAGCCAACCCTGCAAGCAAAAGGTTGAAAGCATACATTGCGACTACAAATCGGTCAAAGGGATAGTCACCGACAAAGCCTGTGGTGAAAGGAATGAGAGCCAAAAAAAATAGCAATAGATTATTATGCCAAAGCAAACGCCATGAACTGTGTTTTATTCGATGAAAAAAGTTGTGATGATTAACCCAAAATATAGCTACTGTGAAGAAGCTGAAAGCAAAGCCGATAAGTTTGGGAATAAGCGGTGTCATCACTGCAAGAAAGCCTGCTAACGTATGTTCCTCAAATTCGGGAATTTTGATTTCAAGCACAAGCAAGGTAACGATGATAGCAATTACGCCATCGCTAAACGCTTCAATCCGATTGGTTGATGAAAATTTCATAATTCACCTATTAAATATCACCAAGGAAACATAGAAAATTTTCAAATATCTATGTTTCCTTGGTGAAAAACTCTAATCCAAAACCCCGTCACATCCAGACGAAGTTCTTTTCTTATTAATCTCAGAAACCTCGCGACAAAATTGAAAAAAAATTAATGGTTCCGGTTTATTTTTTCTTCGGCTTGAACATCACGCCAAAGATGGTATAGCCCAGCAATGTGCCGGCGCCCATCTGGGTCATCATGCCGAGCAGGTCGGTGGCTTGCCATTCCTGCACCACCTTATCGCCCTTCACCTTCCGTATAAAAATTCCGCTGAAATTGAGGTTCTTGTTCGTCGCCGCCCCGCCCATGAAACTCCCCGTGTGCTTCGCGGTCACAACGAAGCGGACGCTCACTGCATCACCCTCGCTGATCACATGTGAGAACTCAAAGTTCATATTGCTAAACGCGGCTCTCATGCCCTTCATAAAATCCATGTATTCCTGCTTGTTGAACGCCATGCCATCGCCAGTATATGTGAAATCATCAGACAAAATCCCCGATAGCTTGTCCCACTCTCCATTGAGAATGGCTTTTGAAACACTTAACGCAACTTCTTTTGGTTCCATTTTATTTACTCCTAAAATAAATTTGTTCTTGCTTAAATAAGAACTTGTATATATAATAATAAGTAGTCTACTTTATGTAAAGTAGGCACTATTAAGTGACTATTAGAAGAAGGAAATATGAATAACTCCACTTTTGATCCAATCACAATTCCTTACAGATGTCCTGTCACGGCCACCATGCAATTGATTGGCGGTAAATGGAAAATAATTATCCTTTGGGCAATCAGCAATGGCGTAAATCGTTTTGGTATGTTACAGCGAGCAATTCCAAGCATCACAAAAAAGATGCTCACATCTGAACTTCGGTCCCTCGAAAAGGATGGTTTTATCAACCGAAAGGTATATCCGGTTGTGCCACCGAAGGTTGAATATAGCATCACCCCACTCGGTGACACATTGCGGCCTGTTTTAGGCGCTATGGGGGATTGGGGACAGAAATTCGCATTACCAATGCAAAAAGAAGAAATCGGGTAGGTAGATCGGTTTTGATCTTACCTCGCGCCGAGAGTTGTTTTTATTTAGTCCCGGAAAGCGATTCGCAGTTGAGTGCGTTTACCCCGAAATTCCCAGGGCAGGCAATTATCCATGATCTACCATTGGGGATGGCTGGTCTTATGCATTTGCAACCAACCAGGTCTTTAAATGAAAAAGGGAGCAAATCTTCTTGCTCCCTTTTGATTCGTAAAGGTTATTCCTATGGCAAAGTGGAAAGCACGCTCTCCCAGTTAGCGCCAACAATAACAGCAATATCTCCGGGGGAATTCGGATCATATTGGCTGAGAATATGGTCGTTGGAAACCTGCATCATTTCTGCCAGGAATTTTAAGGTGTACGGTTTTCCGGTGTAATCAATCAGGGTGATCTGACTAGCTTGCTGGTCGGCGTTACCGGCACCGATAACATTCATATTCAAAGAGCGTAAGTATTCGCCAACTCTCTCGCCCAGGCCGCCGGTCTGAGTGCCATTTTGCACCATTATGCGGGCTTGTTCTGCGGCCATCAGCGCGCCAAGGTCGGCAATTGGAGCTGGAACTGCCGTGGCTTCTGCCGAAGGAGTTTGAAGTTCAGGATTGGCGGAAGTTGGTGCCAGCACAACCGGGGCAACTGGTCCACCGGTCGCAAATACAGAATCGCGGGTTAAGCGAATATTATCTGGAACCGGGATAAGGATTGAAAGTCCATCCGCGGACATGGCTATCTGCGTGTCATCGGTTCCAATGACAGCCTGTTTAATATTTTCCTTTGGAGTGTTTTGGGCCAATAATGCTAATTGCACAACCTGCCCTAGAGACAGATTTGTGCGAACACCGGAGGCAATATCGGCATAAATTTTGGGGGATTTGGCAATCAAGTTGGGGAGCATGTTGAGGTTGAAAATCTGGTTGCGGACAGCCATGACCACGTCTTGCTGGCGCTTTGCGCGGTCAAAGTCGCCGCCATCCGTGTGGCGTTGGCGGGCATATGCCAGGGCATCGGCACCGCAAAGTGGTTGTGTGCCAGGTTGCAGAGTTCTCGTATTTCCCTGACCGAGAGGATCAATGGTAATAGGTGTGCGGATCTTGATATCCAAACACCCAATTTCATCAATAAATTTCACAAATGCCTGGAAATCGATCTGGGCATAGAAATCAATGGGAACTCCGAGGAATTGTTCAACAGTTTGAACGGCGAGCGCCGGTCCACCACCAGGAAGATTATTAATTTCACCTAGATAATAAGCAGTGTTTATCTTTGCATAATCAAAACCTGGAACATAAACCCACATATCCCGCGGAATGGATAGCATCCCGGCGGTATTGGATACCGGGTCAATGGTCATCAGCATCATGCTGTCTGTCCGCGAAGCCGTTCCACCAGCCTCCCAGTCACGGTAATCCAGACCCATTAATAAAACAGTGACCCGACGAGTCCCATCCCAGGCTTTCGCAGCCGGGCCATCCGGTGATTGCAACGGTTGGGAGGCTTGTGGGCCGCCGGGAATACTCAGGGAGTTGGGGTCGGTGTTTATAGCTGCGCCGGGAACATCCGGTAGAACCCAACCGGCAACAACATTCTTGACCATTATGAAGGAAATGATAGCTGTAGCAACCGCAAGAACGCTAAAAACAGCCAAAATGATGGCGGTTACTCGGTCAGCACGCGGACGCATCCGGGCAGAGCGGTTGATTGTTCTGGCCATACGTTAATAATCCTATATTTCCGGGTCTTTGATTAGAGGTCTGCCCGGTCTTGTTGCAAGAATAGTACCACCAAAAAACTATACGATTTTTGGCGGTGGGATAGGCAGTTTATCTACTGCTGTCGCTACCCATTTGTCGCCTTCGTCAATCAGCATGACGGGAATATCTTCGACGATCGGATATTTCCGTCCGCAATCTTTGCAGACCAGCCAGGATTCTTGAATCAAATCAAGTAATCCGTCTTTTTCGCGAACGCAAGCCGGGCAGCGCAAAATATCCAGCAATTCTTTTTTAACCACGAAGCGCCTCCAATAACAAATAAAATCTTCTTTCAGTTCTCGCGATTCTACCACACCGCTTCACGGTGTTGGCGTGGCAGTCTCTTCGGGCGAAGGTGTTGGAATGTTTTCGGTACCGGGGCCGTATTCGAATACGGATTGCCAGGGTTGGTAATGGGTGATGAAATCATCCTCCAGATAGGGTTGACCGTTCTTTGTAACTGTCCGTCTTACCGTTACATCTGCGCCATCTGCCGCCCAGTCGATTTGTTGGATATCCCCTTTTTCTAGCTCGGGATTCTCTTTATATAGTGGCTCGGGGGCTTCCACAATGTTGGTCGGGCCGCTCGCATCCCATTTGATTTCGCGTCCGTCTTTGGTGGAGTAGAACTTCCAGGTGATGCTGCTTTTTTCAGGATTTACGTAGGTTTCCATTAATAGCCAGTTTGGTGTGTCGTTTGTAAATCGGAAATCTACAACCGGCACATAAACAGTAGCATCCATTCCGGCCAATAATGGGTTGATATGATTGCCGGCAATTTTTTCATAGTAACTTACCCGATAGGCATGGGGATGCCGTTCAACTATGGGAAAACCGGCAAAGAAAGCAGCCCGGAATAGGGTAGTGCTTACCTGGCAGACACCGCCCCCCACGCCCTTGATGGTGCGGCCGCCGTAAATAATTAATGCCTCGGCAAAGCCGTTGTCCAGACTAATATCCCCCAGCCCTTTGGCCATGGAGTAGGTTTCGCCAGGGGCAAGCAGTACACCGTGGAAGCGGGCTGCTGCTGCTGTGATGTTTTGCACTCTTTCCGCGCTGGAGCCATAAAAGAAGGATGTTTCTGCACCAACAAGCTCTTTAATTCCAAGGCTATCGGTAGTGGCATCATCTTTCACGGCTGGGTTTTGAAAATCGAAAGCCAAAACAACATCATGCTCTCCGGCGCTTACTTTTTGTTGAATTACGCCTATAGAGGAAGAAGCATTCAAAGTCCGGCCAATGACCGCATTCTCGAGGATATCCAATTTTTGCTCGGTATCATTAAAGATAAACCGGGCATTCTGCGATAGTAGGTTTGTTTTGTTTGCCAGGTTGTTAAGATACGGCAGCAGAAGTTGATTGTTCAATTCCACCTGGAACACGGCATGGTCGCCCTCAGGTACCTGGACAATAGCCAGCATTCCTGAAAGAGTCTGCGGGTCAATACTCCAGGGTCCCATTTCATCGGCCTGGTTAGGCGGCATGGTGATGTTTAGCGGGGCAGAGAGAATCTTTTTGGCAACTGCTGCGGCCTGATCGGCATTGATCACTGCCGGTTCGGTAGTCTTTATAGCTAGCTCAACTGTTCCGCTTTGCATGGATTCCATCAAAGTCCGGATTCTTTGCAGGGTTTCTGTCTGGTCAAGTTCCCGGCCGCTTTCGCCGGATCGGACGTGCACTTCCACCCCGGTGATATTGATATCTGCTTCGACAAGAGGATGGTTGATCTGGGCAGCGATCTGCCCAAGAATCGCGGCTGTCAGCCGCTGATCAAAAATATAGGTTGGCGCCAGGTTTTTTCCACTGCGAGCAGCCGAGAGTTGTTGGTTTACCTGGTGAAAAAAAGATGTATCCCTTCCAATAGTGAATGCGTTTTGAGCTGAGGCTTTGGGGTCGAGAAACGCACCTAATTCAGCGGCGGAATATGCCCATGTCTTATCTGCATTGATAAGTGATATGGAGCTTTTCTGGGGATAAGTGAAAGCGGCCGCAATTTTTTCTTCAGCTTGACGGGGTGTCAGTCCGCTGAGGTCGACATTCAGCATGGAGACGCCGGGATAAATGCGGCCGGCAAACCAGACCTGGTATAAACCGGAGGCGATAAGGAGAAAAAAAGAAAAAAGAAAAAAACCGGCCAAAAGCGTCAAAATAATTTGCAGCGGAATGTTGGTTGGGCGGGGATGGCGGGTGGGAAACGAGCTCATAATAGCCTAAATTATAACCCTTGAAATTGGTGGCACCAATATTCAGAAATGCCCTTGACAGGAAAAAAAATCCGAGTAGAATTCTGTTCGTTGTCCTAAACAGACATCGATTTCGCCCGCGAGGGCAAATCAGTAAAAATTCAATACTTAACTTCTTTGAAGCCAGTCTGGCCTTTTCAAGGAGTTTCCGAAACAGAAGCCGGTGTAGAAAACGACACCGGCAATTTTATCGGAAATTGACCCCTTGACAGAAAGAACTGAACCGGGTAAACTTTTACTCCCCTGAAATGAAAGCGGAATTGCTGAAAAGCAAGTCCGTCAAATAAATGGGACAGAGAGACCCGCAAGCGTCGTTGAGATAGCCGATGTTAGCAATAGCAACATCGGCGGATTTGTCTGAAAGGCCTTGACAGGTGAAGAGGGAGCGAGTAAACTCTTGCTCCGCGAAGTTGAGAGTACCTTAACAACTGAAAAGTGATAGGAAGAGAGCGATACCCTGTCGTTCAAAAAAAATACCGTAAATCTTAAACCTGAAAAGGTTCGTAATATTTTTTGCGGAGAGTTTGATCCTGGCTCAGGATGAACGCTGGCGGCGTGCTTAATACATGCAAGTCGAACGGAGAATGTAGCAATACATTCTTAGTGGCGAACGGGTGAGTAACGCGTTGGTGACCTGCCTCGAAGAGAGGGATAACAGTTCGAAAGGATTGCTAATACCTCATACGGTTATAGGGTTTAGAAGCCTATAACTAAAGGAGTAATTCACTTCGAGAGGGACCTGCGTACTATCAGCTAGTTGGTGAGGTAATGGCCCACCAAGGCGATGACGGTTAGGGGACCTGAGAGGGTGGCCCCCCACAATGGAACTGAAACACGGTCCATACAC
>JBAWYZ010000109.1:0-7457 GCA_037143255.1 Leptolinea sp.
GGTTCAAACGGTCAACAAGTTCGACGTAACCAGACTTCAACGTGATGTGGGACATAAAGTTCTCCGGTTTTCAAGATAGCTAATTTTAATCCAAAAACCATTGGTGGAAAGTTATTGGTTTGAGCTATTTTACCGTTTAACACATTGAACGAACTCCTTTTCAAATGAACCGTCTTTCAAGCTCTGAAAATTGAAAGAGCCACCTGGAATCTGCGTATTGTGCGAAGCTACTTCATATATAATTAGATGATTCCATCTTTCCACCACAGGAATACCTAAATTATGAAATCCACTTCACCAAAATTTATTTTAGTTATTTCATCTTCCATTTTTCTTTTTTTGGGAATGTTCAATGCTGCTATTGGCCCTGTTCTTGAGAACCTTGCGGAACAAGCTTCGTCCTCATTATCAGTAATTGGTGGTGTGATTACTTTTCTTTTCCTTGGCGCTCTCATTGCACAGATCTGTGCTGGTCCGCTTAATGACCGTTTTGGACAAAAAATCCTGTTAATAATTTCTCTTGTTTTATTAGGTACTGGCATTATTGGCTTTATAAATGCCAGGGATTTGACAGTGATGTTTGTTTTTATCTTTTTCGCAGGTTTAGGCCAGGGCGGTGTAGATTTGGGTGGCAACCTTTTAGTGGCTAATGCTTATCCAAAATCAAACACTTCGGTGCTAAACCTGCTGCACTTCTTTTTTGGCGTTGGCGCGTTCATTGGCCCGGCGCTTGTGAGTCTTGCAAGTAGCCTGAATAGATCAGGGTTGATTATTCATTGGATTTCCGCGGCAGTTTTCTTAATAATCTCATTCATTTTAGTGTTTTTCTATCAAAACCCTCTAACAATGAAGAATGACATCGATTTAGTTCATGAAAAAATACCAGATAATTTCAAGATTTATCGTTCGCCGCTAATCTGGTTATTAGGTATTATGCTATTAATATTTGTTGGAACTGAATATGGGTTAGGTAGTTGGATCACAAACTATATGAAAACCACTACAAAAATGGCGCTTCAAAATGGGGCTTTGGTAACATCTGCTTATTGGGGGGCGCTGGCAATTGGAAGGTTAGTTAGTGCAGTTGCGACTCGAAGGTTGACTCGCATACAATTGCTTGCAATTGCGATTAGCAGTAGTCTGATTGGTGGAATTGGGTTATTGGTTACCAATGGATTAATTGTCCCAACAATAATTTGCCTTGTTTGGATAAGTTTCTCATACGGGACTGTTATGCCAACTGCATTTGCGATTGCTGCATCGGCCTTTCCGGAACATAAAGGTAAAGCGGTGGGCGTATTGGCCGCTTTGGGAAGTATAGGCGGATTAACCTTGCCATGGATCGGCGGATTGCTGATAGCAAATCAATCCAATCAGAGCTTCGTCTGGTTCATTGATGTTTGGATTACGCTATTACTGGTTGTTTTATTCTTGATTAACCGAACTTTGATTCGCAACCACCATTTTCAATAGAGTAAATCGCATTTGTTCCATAATTTGATATTGTAGATAGCCAAAAACAGGTACTTTTTGTTTTTGATTAAAGAAAGACGTCTGGAGATAGAATGAACGCTCTACGGAATGCGGTTCAAACGGTCAATCAGTTCGAGATAACCAGACATCAACGTGATGTGCAACATTACTGCCCCCGGTTTTCGAGAACCCCAATATTTATCCAAAAACCTTTGCGAAACCTTCTGTTTGGATAAACAATTATTTATCCAGTTTAGCTAAAACTTTTTGGACTGCCGCCACCGAACGGTTGACATCCTCAGCATTGGTTTGCCAGTTACATACGGATACCCGCATGCAGCGTTTTCCCTGCCAGGTGGTTCCGCCAAAGAAAGCCTCGCCAGTGTTTTGGATTTCAGCAATTACCAGATCCGTCCAGCGGTCATGGTCTGTTTCGGTAGCATTTGGAGATGGATCGAGATACCGCACCAACCCCTGGTTGATTTGCGGTTCCCAGATCATTTTTGCACCTGGTAATGCACCGATGCGGACGACCAGGTCGTGTGCGAAACCGCAGGTACGGTCAATCAAATCTGCTGCACCCTGCCGTCCCAATTGACGGATGGCGGCATAAGTTGCTACACCACGTCCGCGGCGCGAAAATTCCGGATTCCAATCCATCTGATCGCGAGCATCTGAATCATGCACCATGTAACTGGCGCGATATGAAATGGACGCGGAATGCGCATCCGGGTGCGCCACAAAGGCATATCCGCAATCATAGGGGACATTCAACCATTTGTGACCATCGGTTGTCCACGAGTCTGCTTTTTCATACCCCTCCACCAAATAGCGGTGTTTTGGGCTGACGGCAACCCACAGCCCAAAAGCGCCGTCGATATGCACCCAGGCATTGTATTTATGCGCAATCGGGATTAAATCCGCGAAAGGATCATAGGCGCCAATATTCAGATCACCGGCCTGCATTAAAACAATCGTTGGGATATCCGGTTGTTCCGCCAGGGCTTTTTCCAAAATATCCGGCATCAAACGTCCATTTTTATCCAGCGGTAGATCAACAACCGCTTTGCTGCCTATTCCGAGCAAGCGAACTGCCCGGTCAATCGTCCCGTGGCGATGGCTGCCAGTTAATATGCGGATTCTTGGTGAACCGGCCAGTCCGTTTTCCTCAACATTCCAACCCTTTGCAGCCAGAATATGATGACGGGCAGCAGCCAGGCAAGTTACATGTGCCATCTGGCAGCCGGTTACCAGAGCGAAACTTGCTGATTGTGGCAACCGCAGCAAATCTTTCAACCAGACCCCACAAACTTCTTCGATTACTGCTTCAGCCGGGCTTCCAGCATAAACCAGGGCGTTCTGGTCCCAGGTAGATGTCATCCAATCAGCAGCCAGAGATGCTGGAAGGGCGCCACCAGTCACCCAGCCGAAAAACCGTCCACCGGCACAACCCAATAAGCCGCCGCGTGTATCATTAACCAGATCGTCGAGAACTTTTTCAGAATTCACACCTTGATCTGATAGGGAATAATTCAATCTTGTTTTTAATTCAGAATAACTGACTGAAGCGGAAACGGGAGATTGATCCAGTGATTCCAGGTATTCCAACGCATGGGACAGTGTGTTCTGTAATAACGGACGGTAAGGAGAATTTTTGGGCATGACGATTCCTATTATTTAACTTTCCAATTGAGAATACTATTTGATCCTGGCTGATTCGATTTCGCGATGTGTACCATCGCACAACGGTTTGATCTTGGATTCTCCGCAGGTGCAAAGCGTCACACGATTGCGCGTTTCAAATGGTTTGCCATCTGCACGTTCAATCGGGATATTACCGGTTACCCACAAAGCTGACCTTACCGCTCCTTCAGTCATAATCTCGGTGGTGACGGCAATTTGTTCTGGCAAATCCGGCTCAATATCCGTTTCATTTTTACTCATGGCATAGGAATATGAACCGGAAGGACAGCGTTCGATCATGGCAATAATTTCCGCGCGGATTTTTGGTTCTTCCGTTTGTGCCATCATCTTCTTAATACTGGTCAGCCGGTTTCCGCAAAATCCTGAACTCATGCAAAGCGAATGATCTCGTTTGACAATGATATTGATTCCACCCGGTAAATCGTTTTTTCTTTCTTCAAAAGTATTGCTATCGGCAGTTTCTGTGCCGTCAAAACCAATTTCCGCGTGGGTGCAGTCACAGAAAGGCAATTCTTTCGAGTGCCCGCAGCGGCAGAGGATGTATTCACCACTGGTCGGAATGGTTTCTTCTTTTTTCCAGGTCAACGGTTCGCCGAATTCAGATACAACCTGCGTTTTCCGCACCAGCGGGATATTTCCAAAAACGCGATACGGTCCATCCGTTTCAACAATGATTTTTTTATCGGCTAGGGATACGGTATTTTGATCAGTCATATTATTTCTCCTTCAATTCAGCTATCCATTTAGGATTTATTTGGAAAAACTAAATTTTTCTAAATCCAGGATTACTCCAGGGTCGGAAGTTGTTCATTTCCCAGGATTTCCGCGATGGATTTCATAATATCTGGGGTGAGTTTCTCAACGAAAAGCATGGCTTTCATATTTTCCTGAACCTGTTCCACTTGGCTGGCGCCGGTAATAACCGTGCTGACATTGGGATTCTTTAAACACCAGGCTATCGCCATCTGCGCCATGCTGGCGCCCAAGCCGGCGGCAATACCCTGCAACTTCTTCACTTTATCAATCGCCTTCTGGTTGGATAAATGGTCATGCAGCCATTCATAACCGGGCAGTTTGCCGCGTGATCCATCCGGGATGCCCTTGTTGTACTTGCCAGTCAATAAACCGGAGGCAAGCGGGCTCCAAATGGTAGATCCATAGCCGTAATCTTTGAAAAGGCGGGCATATTCCACTTCAAAACGTTGACGGGTGAGCATATTGTATTGCGGCTGTTCCATCACTGGTTTGTGTAAATGGTGCCGGTCGGCAATTTCAATAGCTGCAACTATTTCGGAGGCAGACCATTCGGATGTGCCCCAGTAAAACGCCTTTCCCCTTTCGATCAGGTTGTGCATCGCCCAGACGGTTTCTTCGATAGGAGTGGTTGGGTCAGGGCGGTGGCAAAAGAGTAGATCGACGTAATCCATTTCCAGTCGTTTTAGCGAACCGTCGAGGCTTTCGATGAGATACTTGCGGTTAAGGGTATTCTTCTCGTTTATTCCGCCCTGTATTCCCCAGAAAAGCTTTGTGGAAACCAGATAACTTCCTCTGCGCCAGCCCAGTTTTTTGAGCGCCGCGCCCATTATTTCTTCAGATTTACCATTGGCGTAGATTTCCGCATTGTCAAAGAAATTGACGCCAGCTTCATAAGCGGCGCTCATGGCCTGTACGGCAGCATCCACTCCGACCTGCGTGTGAAATGTAACCCAGGAGCCAAGCGAAAGTGCGCTGACCTGAATCCCCGTTTTACCTAAATGACGATATTCCATTTTGTACCTCCAGGTTAATATTCTGACAATACTGCTTTGATTCTATCACGCAGTCAATTTCCCCTCTGATAGCATATAGCGTTCTTTTGATATCAGAGTTAACACCAAAAGTTTCACATGCTCCATAATATTAGTTTACAAACTAAGGCTTGATAAAACCGCTAAATTTGCGAACCGGCCAGCAAGCCCGTGATTTCCGCCACGGAATTGAAAATATGCGTCGGTTTAAACTGTATGAGCGCTTCGATATTCGTATACCCCCAGGAAACAGCCCCACAAGAAATTTTCATTTTATGAGATGCTTCGATATCCCGAATTTCATCCCCAATGGCAATCACTTCTGATGGATCCACGTTGAACTTCTTCAGGACTTTCTTGAACCGGCCAGATTTGCCATAAATGGAACTTCCACATTCATAATGAGAAAATAGAGCCGCCGTATCCATCCCCAGTACTTTGACTATGTTGTCGTAAGAATTAGAACTGACTACTACCAGAATAATCCCCAGGTCGTTCAGATCTTTGATAACCGCATCAATTCCATCAAACAGGGATATCTGATCAGTTTTCATTGACATTAAGGATTTCACATGCCGGCCGATGAGCGGAATTTTCCAAAGAGGAATTTGAAAGAGACGGATCATTTCGCGCACATGTAATCCGCGCAGTTTTTCAATATCAGACGGATTTATCCGATCAATATGATACTTATCTGCCAGAAGATCAATGACACTTAATAAAAATGGGAAAGTGTCTGCCAATGTTCCGTCAAAATCAAATATCGCAAGTTTGTATTTCATCACATTCAATATACCAGCATTTCATAGGAATATGTGATGATTGTAATACAATCAAGGCTACTAATTCCATAAAAATTTCCTAAAAATCTTGTAAAAACTGGAGAAATAATCCCTTGAAAGCAGCAGTCATAGAATCGTTTGGCAAACCGATCACCATTCAAAATGTTCCTGACCCCCAACCGGCTGACAACGGCGTAGTCATCAAAGTGAAAGCCACCGGTCTGTGCCGCAGTGACTGGCACGCCTGGATGGGTCACGACACCGATGTTGTTTTACCACATGTTCCCGGGCATGAACTGGCCGGTGACGTGGCAGCCGTTGGCAAAAATGTACGAAATTGGAAACAGGGCGATCGGGTTACCCTGCCGTTTGTTTGCGCATGCGGCTCGTGCCAGCAGTGTCTTTCAGGCAATCAGCAAGTATGCGATCATCAGTTTCAGCCTGGTTTCACCCACTGGGGTTCTTTTGCCGAATACGTGGCCATAGACCGGGCAGACGGCAACCTGGTGCGGCTGCCTGAAAGCATGGATTACGTCACCGCTGCCAGTCTAGGCTGCCGATTCGTCACCTCTTTCCGGGCGGTCGTGGAACAAGGGCAGGTTTCTGCAGGTCAATGGGTGGCAGTGCACGGCTGCGGCGGTGTCGGACTCTCCGCTATTATGATTGCTTGTGCCGCTGGCGCCAATGTGGTGGCTATTGATATTGCTGATAACAAACTGGAATTCGCCCGTGCGTTAGGGGCTAACGCGATAATCAATTCAAAAAATGTAACAAATGTAATTGATAGTGTAATGGATATCACCAAAGGCGGGGCGCATGTTTCCATTGATGCACTTGGCAATCCGACAACTTGTTTCAATTCGATTGCCAACCTGCGCAAGCGTGGCAAACATATTCAGGTTGGGCTGATGCTAGGCGGGCACAATCACCCGGTTATACCTATGGACAAGGTGATTGCCCGGGAATTGGAAATCTACGGCAGCCACGGTATTCAAGCCTATAAATACCCGCTTCTGTTTGAAATGATTCAATCCGGCAAAGTCGACCCATCCAAGTTGATTGGCAAGACCATCAACCTGGAAGAAGCGGCAGTAGCATTAACAGAAATGGACAATTTTACCGGTTTAGGTGTTAAGGTAATTGACCGGTTCTGAATCAACCCCGGATACCAGATAAGGCAAATCCTATTTGCATACTATTTTTCGGTAGATTGTGTCGTTTACGGGAGCATCCCAACCAGTTCAACGGCATCAATCTCGTTCCATCCCCATCCATTTACTTGTTGATCTACTGTAATCCGGATTTTGTTTACTGCGATTTTCTTATCCTGTTCCACGGTTATTTCCATTAAATCTGGACAGACCTTGATTGATTCTGGGTAACCATTCCAGGCTATAACTTTTTGCCCATTCGGCGCAATTAGCATCACTTCTACAACTTGTGATGGATTATAGCTCTGGTAAATATTAATCACAGTTGGCACCACCGAAATTGGATAAGAAAGTTCAATCCATTCCACTGTATTATCAGTTTTGGAAGCCCATGCGCTGATATTATCGCTGCAAATTTTCACATTAGGTTCACCAATTGCCTGAACTGCTGCCCAATTCGGATTGCTGTATTCCGAGCTGGCTTGGGCTGAATTTGCCCATTGACGAATCTCGCCCGGATTAACTTGCTGTTGTTCAGGTTCTTCACCGCCGTTTGAAGA
>JBAWYZ010000110.1:0-7397 GCA_037143255.1 Leptolinea sp.
GTTATAACCTGCAATTATCTTTTGAAGAAGCTTTCACTGGCGCCAGCAAAGAAGTTGAAATTACCCGCGATGAACCATGCACGTTATGTAAGGGCAGCGGCGCTGAACCCGGTACCAGCCCAATAAAATGCAACACTTGTGGCGGCCGGGGCGAAGTTCGCCAGATGCGCCAAACCTTTATTGGTTCTATGGTGCAAGTAACCACTTGCCCAACTTGTAATGGTGCGGGAGAAGTTATCAATTCTCCATGTCATATTTGCCACGGCCGGAGTTATGAACGCAAAAAATCTCACAAAGTCGTCCATGTACCTCCTGGTGTCGATAATGGAACACAAATTCGTCTGGCAGGTGAAGGTCAACCGGGTGCGTTTGGAGGGCCAAACGGTAACCTGTATTTTGAAATCCAGGTAAAACCACACCAATACTTCCGCCGAAAGATAGATAATATTTATCTGGATTACAGTATTAACATAGCCCAGGCAGCTCTTGGGTACGAAGCCGAAGTTCCCACTGTGGATGGCAAAGCTAAACTAAATATCCCGATGGGGACACAACCTGGAAAAGTCTTTACCCTCAAAGGAAAAGGCATGCCGCGCCTCCGAGGCGGCGGTCGTGGTGAACAGCACGTTATCATCACCGTAGAAGTACCCACAAAACTAAATGTAGAACAGCGCAAAGCCTTTGAAGACCTCAGCCGCGTTTTGGGAAGCGTAGCCAAACCAACTGAGCGCGGTTTTCTTGATTATCTAAAGGAGGTTTTAGGTGGCTGATCCCCGCTGGTTGGAAGTATCCCTTACCGGAAATGGTGAGATAGTGGAAGCCGTCAGTGAAGTACTGGGACGTTTTGTTTCCGGTGGTGTCGTAACCGAATCGGGTGTTGAATACAACGATGCTGAAGATGAAGGCACTCCGGTCGGACCCGTCAAAATTTATGGCTTTATTGCGGTGGATGAAAACCTGGAAGTTACCCGTCAAAATTTAGAGGAAGCCATCTGGCATCTGGGTCAGATCCAACCCTTACCGGATTTGCAGTTTCGCTTTATCAAAGACGAGAACTGGATGGCGGCCTGGAAGGAACATTACAAACCAATTCCCATTGGAAAAAAATTACTGGTTCTGCCGGCCTGGCTAAATAACACTTTTCCTGATAGGGTAGCCGTGCGGATTGACCCCAGTATGGCATTTGGCACTGGAACCCACCCTACCACCCGTCTGTGTTTGGAAGCCATTGAAACCTATATTGAACCCGGTAAATCAGTGATTGACCTTGGATGCGGGTCGGGTATTCTGTCAATTGCAGCGGCCTTATTAGGCGCCAGCGCAATTCTTGCAGTAGATATTGATAACGCAGCGATAATTTCAACCAAAGAGAACGCCACCGCCAATGCTGTGCTGGATCAAATTGAGACCGGAATCGGCTCTGTCAAAGAGATAAAGAACGGTCAATTTTCCCGCAAGCGCGCCTTCATGGTAATGGCCAACATTCTCGCCCCAGTGATTATCCGCCTGTTTGAAGGCGGGTTGGCTGATCTAATTTCTCCGGATGGGAAAATCATCCTCTCTGGTATTCTCGCCGAACAGGCAGACAGCGTGAACGCATCTGCTGTTGCCAATGGATTACAGCCGGTGACCAAACTTCAAATGGATGACTGGGTAGCCTTAATTTATTGTAAGTAGATCAGTCGCCTACCAGACCCGTTCCAAATCGGAATTATCACAATGCTGGCGGCCGACTTTGGCCATATCAATCCAATCACCGTTTATTTTGATACGGACAACATCGGCGGTATAGTCATTGACCGTTGGGCCGTGATTATCAAATAACGATGAGCCAACCGCGTAGATATCTACCGGTACGCTTAGTTTTTCGAATTTACGAATGCGGTCTGGGTTAAACCCACCGCTAACAACGATTTTCACCGCTCGGCAATATTCGCGCGCCCGCTCCCGCCAGGCTGCCGGAATATCCCAGCTTTCCCAGGCCGAGTCCAGAGCCAAACGCAAGGCAAACACCAGCCGTGGGGTAACCCCCAGGTCTAATGCCGGGTCGCCCAGTGGTTGGATAGATACATCGCGCAACGAAGCGGAGGTATCCAAACGCACACCATACAAACGGTATCGTTCGGCTTCCGTTAAATCACCAGCTACCATCAATTCTTTATATTTCTCAAACATGACTTTGCACACCTGAAGAGAATCTCGTACACAGTCATTGTTGAAATCAACTAAAGCAATTCTGGAGATACTGGGCGGCATGGTGCGGGCAAAAGCTAGCATGGCCTCCGGCGTATCACCCAGGAAACAGGCTATGGCAGCGTGGGCAACCGTCCCACCGCCAAAACCTCCCCACCAATCACCCTGCGCATCGGTGGATATATACGGACCTAACTTGCGGGCAAAATCCATATTAAAGCGCTGCACAGCTATGTTATAAGCGTACCCATCTGCTGCCTGTACCTCATGAATATCAAAGCGGGCCGGGAAGAATAGAATCGGTTTTCCACGGGCAGCCACCAGCGTATCGTACACATTGGTTGCCACCCGACTGGCCCGGGCGAGAATGCCAAGGGTTGGGGTTTCAAGTAAGGCAAAATCACGGTAACGGCCGCGCACCCGTATCACCGGAAGTATCTCGCGGGCATCTCCGGTTCCGGTAACAATACTGCCATCATGTACAGCCCACACCTCAAGCTTATCCGATTTATCCACGTAAGTATCACCGTCAAAATAGCCGGTGCAGTGTCGAAGCATAGTCAAAGATTTGTCTACACCCACAACTACGGTGTGCCCATCTTTGCGAGTAAACCACTGCATCTCTACTTCCAAATCACCCGCTTCAACACCACAGGGATCAATACCTTTCGGCAACCTGGGTGAAGTTCCACAATATGTGTATTTCTGGCTGGCCAAAATGGTTAACATGTTAGTTATATTGACAAAATATTTATCGGTATACCAGCCCCGACGCATCCTATCTACATCCAGTTTGAATACGCTGTTATCTAATCTCTCACCATCAAAAAGGCCCATTTTTTTTTACTCCCGGATTATTCTTTGCTAAGGTTGATTATAACGGGTTAGAGGTGCTTTATAATTCTGCTATGCCTGATTTTATGCTGTTCGGAAGATGGTTAGCAGTTGCCGGCGGTTGTCTCGTGATTGCCGGTGGAATTGTCTACCTGATCGGAAAATTTGGGGGATTATCCCAGTTCCCAGGTACGCTTCGGCTTGAAGGCCAGGGGATAACCTGCATTTTCCCAATTCTAGGTTCCATTGTGCTAAGCATCATTTTGACCATCCTGCTTAACTTCGCGGCCAGGTGGTTGAAATAATATATTTTATACCCGGGATATTAATGCACCGCGATTAATCAATGCCAGGTTAAACACCCGGAATTCAAGGTTATTCATTTGAAAACAATTTCCAATGGCGGAGGCAATCTCTTCCATATCTTCAGGGAAAAATACGATTACGCTCGGCCCAGCGCCAGACAATGCCGCAGCAGCGCCCATTTGGTTGGCAGTCTTAATCGCTTCTTCAGAACCAGGAATCAACGGCAGCCGATAGGGTTGGTGCAGCCGATCGTCCAACCCTGCCCGCAGAACATCCGCATCGCCTAAACGGAATCCTTCCAGAATTGCCGGAATTCTGGACAGGTTGTAAACAGCATCTTTCATTGGGATGGTTTTGGGCAATGCTGCCCGGGTTATCTTTGTCGGTAAATCAATAATTGGTAACACCACTACCGCGCTTTCCGGCTCGATGTTAAACAAACTTACCTTAAACCCTGATTCTTCCTTGCGAACCGCCACCAGACCACCATAAATTGCTGCCGCAACATTATCGGCATGGCCTTCTAGTTCAGCAGATAACTGCAACCAGTTTTCTTTGGTCTCAAATTCAGGCTTAAGAGCGGTAGCAGCGACCACGCCGATCAATACTGCAGTAGCGCTGGAACCCAGTCCAGAACCCAATGGAATATGATTCTCACAGTGAAATACAACTCCATCCGGTGGGTCAATATTCAGTTGGCTAAGCGTAAACCGAAATGCTTTAAGGATAAGGTTTTCATCTGTTTCTGGAAGGATACCTTCCCCCTCTCCTTCAATGCGCACCTGGTATTCCCTTCCAGTAAATTCAACCAGCGCCTGATTCCACAAATTAAGCGCCACCGCAAGGCAATCAAAACCTGAACCGAGGTTTGCACTTGTCGCCGGAATACGAATTTGAATAGAGGGGGGTGACGCGCTCATTTCTCCGAACCCAAAATGGCTTCTTCCAGGGCCTCCGCTTGTGCCGGAATAAGGCGTGGAGCGGGCATACTGGCGGCGATAATATCCGGGTCTTTCATTCCATGGCCTGTGCAAACAATGGCAATCCGTTTACCATCCGCATTGAAGCGGCCGGCATTTATTTCATGCAGTAAACCTGCCAATCCGGCAGCTGAAGCCGGTTCCACCCAGACACCACTGGCGGCCAATTTTCTCTGAGCCGCTAGAATTTCCTCATCGGAAACAGCGATGATACGCCCTTTGCTTTCCCTGGCGGCTATCAAGGCTTGGTCACCCCGCGCAGGCTTACCAATCCGGATGGCGGTGGCTATAGTTTCTGGGTTTTCTACTGGATGTCCCAATACAAGGGGCGCTGACCCTTCAGCCTGCACACCTAGAATGCGTGGGAGAGGAATTCCTTTCAGATCATGATATTCTTTGAAGCCTATCCAGTAGGCTGATATATTGCCGGCATTCCCAACAGGCAGACACAACCAATCTGGCGAAAAAGCCAGTTCATCATAGATTTCAAAAGCTGCCGTCTTTTGACCTTCCAAACGAAACGGGTTGAGCGAATTAACCAATGCAATGGGAGTGCGGTTAGAGATTTCAACGACCAGGCTTAAGGCATCATCAAACGAACCATCGATTTGAAAAACATCTGCTCCATATGCAACCGCGCCGGCCAACTTGCCAGCCGCAACCTTACCCTTTGGTATTAAAACAATGGCTCGCAGGCCGCAGCGTGCCGCGTATGCCGCTGCAGAAGCCGCTGTGTTGCCTGTGGAGGCGCAGATAACAGCTTTTGCGCCCCGTCCTACCGCTTCACTGATAGCTACCGTCATCCCGCGATCTTTAAAAGATCCGGTTGGGTTTAGCCCTTCATATTTCACCCAAACCTTACATCCCTTGCCTAACTCTTCTGCAATTTTCGGCATGGGAATGAGGGGGGTACTACCCTCCAATAAAGTGATATTCTGAGTATACTCCGGAATATTTAAGAACGGCCGGTATCGGTCAATAACACCTAATGATGCCATGATTTCTCCAAGATATAAAAATGTCGGAGGGGTATTCCCTCCGACATCAAATTATAACCCTTTATGAATTATGCTTCCGGTAGAAGTTCGAAGGAAGTGGTGATCTCCGCGACCCCGCGCAAGGTGGCAGCCACCGAGCAATATTTATGCTCTGATAGATCAATTGCCTGGGCAACATCTTTTTCCTTCAACCCTTTGCCGCGAATTTTATACAGTAAATGAATCTTGCGGAACGTCCAGGGCGGATCAGCATCCTGCTCGGCGCTGGCAGATATTTCCAGAAAATCCAACGGGGTACGCTTTTTTGCAAGAATTTCAACAACATCAACAGCGGTGCAGGAAGAAAGCGCCACCAGCAGCATTTCTGATGGTTTCATCCCAATACCTTCATCCGGTGTGGATAACACAACGGAATGATTAGTCGAATCGATGCCGACAAATTGTTTACCGCCTATCCATTTTACAGTAGAAGAACTCATAAGTTGCCTTTCCTAAGAAGCCTTAGCTAATAGATTTATCAGGTCATCCATCACCCGCCGGTTGGATTGCGGGTCCGCCGGATCGAGGTGATCAACGCACCCGTTGGTATATTCCCTCAAGAAATATGCGCTGGCTGATTGCACGGCTGATCGGATGGAGGATAGTTGTTGAATGATCTCCCGGCAGTCACGCTCGTCATCCAGCATAGATTGCACGCCACGCACCTGACCTTCCAAGCGGCGCAGGCGAGTCTTCATTTCATGTTTGGCGACATCATTTTGTAACTGCATCTTATTTTCTCCCGGCACACGGCCGAAATCAGTTATCCCGCTCAGGTAAATCGCCCGCCCCCGCCGCAGCCGGCTGATGAGGTACTGGTCGCGGAACTTCCGCCAATTAAACTGGAAGCAAACAAAGACAATTTCTTTTTGTTGTTTTTGCTACCGCAGGCCGGACAATCCTGAGGTTGGTCAGCTTCTGAAAAACTCAATCTTTTTTCAAACTCGCTGGCACATTTCGGACAGATATATTCGTAAACTGGCATTTTTGCTCTCTATCAATAATATACTATAGGGGAGTATAGCATAATTTGCAATTTCGTCAAGTATAGTTGACAAATAAGTACTGCTAAGCATAAACTTATTTTGGAAATCAACGCGAAGTCACATTAACGATACAAAGGAATTTGAAGTTCACAGCGTGGTAACAATTGAGCTCTTTGCCAAAGGTGCATCGTGTTTCTCCCTTATTTTGATTTTTTGTGGGTTTCGTGGATAATTGCTTTATGCTTGAGCAGTTACGACAAATATAGAATACCAATTTTGTGCTAAAGCAAAATTGCCACTTGACAATTGAACGGTTGTTCTGGTATAGTATTTCTATACAATATTATTTAGGAGGATTGCGCTATGCCAAAAAGGACAGTCGGTCTCAGTGTCCGCCACAGGAAGATTATGGAATTCCTGACTGGATTTGTTGAAAAGAATAGTTATTCACCTTCCATCCGTCAGATTGGGGAAAGTATCGGTGTAAAATCCACCTCCCTGGTCGATTACTATTTAAACTATCTGGAAAAGGAAGGCTATATTGCTCGTGATGGTCGAGTATCACGGAGTATCCGCGTCTATAAACCCGTTTACTCTGAATTCGGCGGGCCGGCTCTTAATCCAAATATTTTACACGGGTTAAACGCTGCCTCAATGATGAGCGATTTACTACGCATCCCCATATTTGGACGCATCGTAGCCAGCGCTCCTCTCCCCATGCCCCCTTCTGATATGGCTTACTTTGATCCCGAATCATCCGTGGAAATTGCCCGCAGTTTGCTGCCCGCGAAAGAGAAAATCAGCGACCTGTTTGCCCTCGAGGTAGACGGTGACTCGATGATCGATGCCATGGTGAATGACGGTGATATCGTCGTGATGAAACAAGCCCAGGACGCCGTAAACGGAGATATGGTAGCCGTATGGCTGGATGACGAGAATGCCACCACACTAAAATATTTCTACCGTGAAAATAACCGGGTACGTCTGCAGCCAGCCAACCCGTCCATGCGCCCCATCCTGATCGAAAACCCTGCCTCTTTACGCATTATGGGCAAAGTGGT
>JBAWYZ010000111.1:0-7379 GCA_037143255.1 Leptolinea sp.
GCCGGGCATGCCCGTCCATGGCCGGCAGTTTTTCGCAGTACAGTGGCCATTGCTTTGCCTGACGGGGAAATTTTCACAATGGATGGCGAATGCCGCGGTGAAATCATCCCCGAAGAACGGGGATCCGGCGGTTTTGGGTACGACCCGATCTTTCTGATGGAAGGACTGGGTAGAACCATGGCGGAATTGAGCCTGGAAGAGAAGAATCGCGTCAGCCACCGAGCTCGGGCCATTTTGGCCGCCCGTCCGGCGCTAAGAGAGTTGGGGCAAAGGATGAAATAATGGTATTTTTGTGAATTAGAGTATGTTTCAATCTACAATAGTATTTCTCATTGGAAAACCCTGGTTTAACTAACCCTCTACCGATGTAGTCTGTCAAACCTAAATCTAAGGGCGTAGAATATTAATCCGAACATCTGTGGTAAAGAACAGCCATTTCATCTTTTCAACTTGACCATTGCCTTCCTCTTGCCAAGCTTACGTCTCACTTGTCATTAATATCTGCTGATTAGGCTGGGCGGTCATGCCCATCCGTGGCGGGTAGTTTTTCGCAGTACAGTGGTCATTGCTTTGCCAGACTGGGAAATTTTCACACTGGATGGCGAATGCCGCGGTGAAATCATTCCCGAAGAACGGGGATCGGGTGGTTTTGGGTACGACCCGAGCTTTCTGGTGGAAGGACAAGGTAGAACCATGGCTGAATTGACCCGAATAGTTACATAATTGAAAACCGCCTCCCAAAGTTTTTCAGGTTCTTTCCTTTTACCTTATCTTAATCAAGCGCAAGTATTAATATCCGTAAGAAATTCTTCTACAGCCTTATCACTGGTTGCCCAAGATGTTACTAGGCGGATGGATGAATTATCCTGATCCACTTTTGCCCAGGTATAAAACCGGTATATCTGATTCATCGTCTGAATAACTGAATTGGGAAGAATGGGAAATATCTGGTTGGTGGGTGATTCGGTTTGTAAAGAATACCCCAGACTAGCTATTCCCTGAGCTAATCTTTGAGCTTTTTCATTGGCATTGCGGGCTAATTCGTAAAACAGATTATCTTTAAATAATTCCAGGAATTGAATTCCAATCAACCGGCCTTTCGATAACAACCCCCCTTTTTGCTTGATAACATGCCTGAACCCAGTTTTTATCAGAGGATTATTAATAATCAGCGCTTCACCCAGCAAGGCGCCGTTCTTAGTGCCCCCGATATAAAATGCATCCACAAGGCTGCTTAACTCTTTGAGATTAAGATCGGATGGCCGGGCTGTTAAGGCCGATCCCAACCGGGCGCCGTCTAGATAGAATAATAAATTCAATTTATTACAAATGGCGGAAATTTCTCGAATTTCTCTTGCAGAATAAATGGTTCCCAATTCTGTTGGGTGGGAGATATAGACAACCCGGGGTTTTACCATATGCTCGTCGTTATGACCTGCCGCAATTTCCTCAATTTCAGCAACAGTAATTTTCCCATCCCTGCCTTTAACGCTGTTGATTTTATGACCGGTTGCTTCAATGGCGCCGGTTTCATGCACGCAGATGTGCCCGGTATCAACCGCAATAACGGATTCATAAGGCCGTAAAACGGAGGATAAGAAAATTAAGTTAGCCTGGGTACCGCCGCTCACGAAATGGATATCGGCAGATTGGTTGCCGGCAGCCTGGCGGATGAGGTCAGCCGCCTCAAGGCAATATTGGTCTTCGCCATAACCTGGTTCTTGCATCAAATTAGTTCTGGTTAAAGCTTCTAATATTCGGGGGTGAGCGCCTTCAGAATAGTCATTCAAAAAACTATATTTATACATAAAGTCCTTCTTTAATGAAAAGTTGTGAATTTTTGTTGGATAGGTAAAACGCAAAACATTCAGCTTTGAAATTAGCGTCTCTTAAAGAACCTAAGGTGTGTTTAACCCATTACCCCTTGGGATGGACGAGCCATTATGGGTCACCCTATTCTACATTTGATAAAGGTTAGGGTTTATTTGTTGTCCTTGAAAAATTTTGCAACAATATTTTCCAGTCTAGCTTGCCAATCTCGTGGCGACATAGACAGCCTCATTGAGTATGGAAAATTTCATTCGTTTATGAAGAGCATCAGCAGTAACTAGATCAACTTCCCGCCCCATAATTTCTGTAAGAAAAATCTTTAATCTGGCAAATTCAGAAAGGCCTATTGGTCGGAAAAAATCAACTAGGATATCCACATCACTTTTTTCGGTCATTTCATTCCTGCAAAAGGAACCAAAAACCGCAACGGATTGCACTCCAAAATCATACAATCCGGAGTGAATGAAAATAATCCGTGTCGTAACTTCTTCAAGGGATTCCACTTTCTTTGTCATGAAACTATTATATCCATTTTTATTGAAATGGAAAACATTTCAAAACATTCAGATGAACCGCAGCGTTTATCTGTGGATAATTACCCCTTCAAACCTTTGCTGATTTCTTTACGCGCCCACAGGTAATGGCTGCTCATGCAAGATTTGAAATAGGCAGCCAGCATATTTTTATTTTGCCACTTATAAAGGCTAGGGGTAAACAGGTCTTTTTCAGAAATGGAATTCAACAGGTCTACTGTCTGCTGGTAGGAATCTATGAATTTCTTCTGCACGTCTTCCAACGGTTCATCTTTATGTTCTTTGTATATCTTGTCATTTAAGGCAGGGAGTTCACTCCACTTGAAGCCTTCCGCCGGAATAGAGATTATTTCCCCTTGATTTCCGCTTTGCACCCAAAGAATGACCATTTGCTCCCATGCTATCAGATGGCTGAGCACATCTTTGGTCGTCCATTCGCCTTGTACTTTTTTCATGGAAAGCACTTCGGGGGGAATGGTTTTTACCAAGGCTTCCAGCTTCTCCCGCTCATCATAAATTTCTTTCAGCAAATGTTCTTTAGTAGTTGGTTTTGGCATTTATGCCTCCTGGTAATTTGCAATGGTTATCGTGGGATGGCTTTCCAGGCTTCGCGGTCGGCCATTTCATTCATGGGCGTTCCCTGATGCGCACGCAGCCAGTTCCACTTAATATTCACCCGCTGTACCTGACCATGCAGCGCTCGCCACATGTCATCATTGGCCAGTTTTCCACTGGAGCGTTTCCAGCCGCGCTTGACCCAGTTGGGCAGCCAGGCGGTGATCCCCAGCATAAGGTATTGCGAATCAGTAAAAATAACGGCGTTGGCGCCATCCGGCAGGCTTTCCAAAGCCTTCAGTGCGGCAGTTAATTCCATACGGTTGTTAGTGGTTGGTTTTTCTCCGCCGCTTATTACTTTTTTCTTTACTCCGCCCACTGTAAAAATGGCAGACCAACCCCCTGGGCCAGGGTTTGGATCGCAGGACCCGTCTGTATAGATGGTGTATTCTTCCATAGTTATTACGGCAAAGACCGGATAGTCTCGTCAATTTTCTCAAGCAACGTTGGGATAGGCATGGGTGTGGGTTGCAGCATTTGCCAGAAACCGTCTTCCAATGCCAGCCGCCCTTGTCGCCACGCAGCGCTTGGCGGAAGCATTTGCGCTTCAGGTACCAGATTCACGGCAGTTTTCCACCAGGTATGGGTTTCGGCGAATGTTTTCATCAAATCAATGGCAGATCTGGCAGCAGGGATGGAGCCAGATGCTTCTGCCAGACGCGCCTGATGGCGCGGCAGCATCATCCAGCGAAGAAATAACCAGGAGGCCAATTCGTTTGTCGGTGAAGTTTTGCTAATCCCATACGCGAGACCAGTCATCATTACCGGAGATGGTTTTGTTTCGCCTGGGTAAGGGAAAATACCCCATTCCTCAGTGTTTTTGGTAAATGCAAGTGTCTCTTCTAATTCCAATAAATCCGGCAAGGTTGCTGAAAATGCCAATGCCTGCCGGTTGGAGAAATAGGTAAAAGGCGAGGCCACGCGGCTGTTCCAGGCACAGCCTTGCATAAACAAATTGCGCAAATATGTGAAGGCTTCCCCAGTTTCAGCCTGATTAATGGCAATCTGTGAGTCGGATGCCCAGGCTTTACTGCCGCCAAAAGCATTAATCCATGACAGGATAGTTTGTGAAGAAGAGTTGATGATCCATCCCCCTGTGCCGTCATTTTCTTTCTGGTTATCAAAGTTGTTGGCATGTGCCGCAACGCAAACTTGTTTTATAAATTCAGCTTGCGTTTGCGGGTCTGTAGAAAAACCCAGTTCCTTCGCCCAGGTACGGTTGTAGACCAGAAATTGCAGATTGATTTGAGCGGGAATGCCAATTTGCTGGTTACCAATAGTATTGGCAGTCCATGTCTGGGGGAGGAAATCCTCCCTCTCTTTTTTTGGAATTCCCCATTCCGAATTGGCAATGAAGGGCGCAAGGTCGATGACCTTCCCACTGACGTTCCACCCCACCAGGTATTCGGTAGGGATGACCAAAATATTCAGCCGGTCACTGGACTGCATGCTTTCGATATACGTTCGGGCGGCTTCGCTGGTACTGCCACGGACAACTTCTTCAACATGAATGCCCCAGATATTGTCCCGGTTGAATTGGAAAATCAAATCACGTACAACAGCCCCTGACTCGCCTGACCAAGGATGAATAATCTTGATTTCAGACCCCTTCAGACTGGAAAGCTCCACAGGGATGGTGGCAGAAGGGATTGGCGTGGCGGGATTTTCTAATGGCGTATTTATGCTTATTTCCGCTGCAGACGTCACTGAGATAGTTGGTGAAATTCCGGCAGGTTGCGGTAGATTGCTGCAGCCTGTGATCAAAGAACCCAAAAGAAGCCCTGGGATAAAAAGGCGAGCAAAGTAAACCGTGTTTTTTTGAGATAAAAATTGCATCTGCTTAATTAACCGGATTTGGAAGGACTCGATTGCCCTGTCCACAACATTCTGCTTCTATTTGAATGGTGACGTGTTCAATGGAGAATTTTGTAAAGAGCATTTCCCGAATAAGACCCAGAATTTCAACCTGATTTGAGCGCTCTTCCGCTGTCAGGGCTACATGCGCGCTCAACGAGACATGACCTGAGCAGATATTCCACACATGCAGATCGTGAATATCTTCTACGCCATTTATCTGGCTGATGGCATTTGCAATCTCTTTGACAGAAATTCCATCCGGCGTGCCTTCCAATAATATATGAATTGCCCGGCGCAGTACCCGGTAGCTACTTGCGGCAATCATTACCCCGATGAAAATACTGATCAACGGGTCTATCCACAGCGCCCCGGTCAGCCAGATAGCCAGACCGGCAATGATCACTCCCACTGAGGAAACTGCATCCCCGATTACATGCAAATAGGCGCTGTGTAAATTGATATCATTATTGGAATCGCCAGCTATATGGTCATGCTCAAGGTCGGAATGATGATCCGTTTTCAATACTACTGCAACCAGGATGTTGGCCAAAAAACCGATGACGGCGATCACCATCATCGGAACACCTAGAATTTCATTTGGAACCAAAAACCGTTGGGCGGCCTCCCACCAGATACCGATAGAAATGATCGCTAAAGAAATGCCATTAAACAGAGCAGCGAATACTTCCAAACGGTGATAACCGAAGGTATGGTTATCATCGCTTGGAAGTTGGGCCATTTTATAAGCGCTAAAACTGATAACCAGCGCCAAAACATCTGTAAGAACGTGTCCACTATCAGAAAGTAAGGCCAGACTACCAGTCCAGATTCCTCCAATAACTTCGACGACCAGAACAGCAAAGGTGATCAGTATTGAATATAGATAGCGGCCTTGCAGTTTCGAGTCTTCATGCTGCGGCATTGGGCGCTTCGCTAGCTGTCTTCAATGGGGCAGAAGAGGGTAATGGGATTGGGTAAAGAATCGTCCCAACATTTTTCTGGCAGAGATTTGAAAAATCGAACCGGGTTGCGAAAAATTTCTTTCCCTTCGGCTGTCTTCACCACAATGGTGTAATCCATCCACCATTTGGGAGGGTTGATGATGTAAGAATGTGTGAAAATTACATAACCTTCTTTGGGGTTATTGAGGTTGGCATTCATTTCATAGGTAATCCAAGGTTCCTGTGGACGTGCGTCCCAAACTTGTAATATCATCCCATTGGGGATAGGTTGATTGAAGGCAAGAATGAGCGTACAGGAAACTGCCGGAATGTGAAAATTGATTCTACTGGTCGTTTTATCAACGGCTCCCGGCCGCCCGCCTTCGGGCATGGAAGCTGGGCCGTTAGGGCCATCAACATGTTTTATGAAGGTTATTGGCAAACACCAGGGATTGATCCCATCCGGAACAACCGCCAGAGCAGGTAACGGCGCGGTGGTTGGGGTCGCTGTCTTTGTTGGCAAAGGTTTGGCTGTTGGAGGAATAACTGTCGGTGAAGGCAGCGCTGTGCTGGTAGCAGGAACTTCCGTTGGAGTGGCCGTTGCCGGGTTAAGAATAGGCACTGCTGAGCAACCTGCCGCGGAGATGGCGATTGCAATTATGAAGATGAAAAAAAACCTGGTTTTATTGAGTAACATATTTGCTGTCTCTTTCAAAATGGGTTGTAGCAATTATAACATCCCTCAACTTGAGCTAAATAAACCATCAAATAACTATCAGGGGTACATATAGTTGCCTGAAAAATCTCGACCGATTCTTATGCAATCAAACATCTTCTTTTTCAGGTTGCAAATCAGCGATGGAATTTACAATTCGGGAAGGTTTATATGGATAGCGGTGTAAGGTATGTTCCTCGGTTATTCCGGTGAGAACCAGTATTGTTTCCAGCCCGGCCATAACACCCGCAACGATATCCGTATCCATGCGGTCGCCGATCATCACTGTATTTTCTGAATGCACCCCCAGGTAATTCATAGCGGTACGCATCATCAGCGGATTGGGTTTGCCGATAAAAAATGGAGTCCGTCCACTGGCTTTTTCGATTAATGCTGCCATGGCACCGCAGGCAGGCACAACCCCGGCCTCATCCGGCCCGTTGGCATCTGGATTGGTGGCAATGAAGGCCGCGCCCTGCACAATCAGACGGATGGCTTTGGTGAATTGATCCATGTTGTAGTTGTTTACTTCACCAAGCACCACGTAATCTGGATTGATGTCCGTCATCACATAACCTACGTCATACAACGCCTGGGTTAGCCCACTTTCCCCAATAGCATAAGCCGTGCCGTTCGGGTTTTGACTGTGCAAAAATAGCGCAGTTGCCATGGCTGATGTGAATATCTTCTCTGGCGGAATATCCAGTCCAATCAAGCTTAGACGATGGGCCAGGTCTCTCTGGGTGTACAAAGGATTGTTCGTCAAAATCAAAAACTTGTGGCGTTGCTTTTTAAGAGATTCGATGAAAGTGTCTGCTCCAGGGATCAGCGTTCTTCCCCGGACCAAGACGCCGTCCATATCAATGAGGTAATTCTTTTTCTTTTCCA
>JBAWYZ010000112.1:0-7365 GCA_037143255.1 Leptolinea sp.
ATCAACGCCGCCGCTATCAGCCCGGACGGCAATTATGTGGTTACCAGTGGGTTAGATAATTCCGTCAATATCTGGAAATATGGTACCAACCAGGCGGTTTCCCGAATTGAAACTCAAGGGATTCGCATCACGGCTTTAGTTTTCAACCAGGATGGTACGGCAATAGCTGGCGCTGGCAAAGACGGTAACATTTATCTTTGGAATGTATCGGATGGCGCTCTGCTTAAGATGTTTGAAGGTACCGGCAGTCCTATCCGCGCCATGCAGATCAGCCCTGACGGGCAGTTGATCGTTGTTGGCTGTGAAGATAAAACTATCTCGATGTGGAATGTTTCCTCTGGGATACGGTTCATCTCCATTTCTGCCCATTACAAACCAATTAACAGTCTATCCATCAGTCCTGATTCAAAAATCGTTGCTACGTCCAGTGATGACAATACTTTCATCATGTGGGATACAACTAACGGGAAACAACTTCGGCTGATATCTGTCGCATCCGGGGTTCGGAGTCTGTCCTTCACGAAAGATGGAACCAGTATCGTCACCGGTGAACAGGATGGGACCGTCAAATTATGGGAAGTTGCCAGTGGAAATCTACAAAAAACAATTGGGAAAGTTCCCGGTGAGGTAAATACGCTTTCCTTTAATCCAGATTCATCCATTCTAGCAATTGGTGCCAATACATTACATCTCTGGAAAGCGGCCGATGATACGCTTTCAACACCCTTCAAAGGATTTACCTATTCCACCACCAGCCTGACCATGAATGCCGATGCTACTTTGGTGGCTTCCGGTAGTCATGACGGCCGCATTACCCTTTGGAATCCCCAAACCGGAGAACAACGCGCTGTATTGGAAGGTCATATCGGAAATGTAACCACCCTGGACTTTAGTCCAGATGGCCGGTTCCTGGCTTCCGGCGGTGCAGACAACACGATTCTGATCTGGGATATTGCCAGTGGACAGAAGGTTTATGTATTAAAAGGACATTCCGGAGGAATCCGATCGGTTGCATTCAATTCAAATGGATCCCGATTGGCATCATCCGGCAGTTGGATTGATATCACATTAAAGTTGTGGGACATGACAACCGGGGTAAGTCTCTTCAACATTACCAGTTTTTCCAAAGGTGATATCGAATTGGTGCTGCGCCGTGGAACTAATATGCTCGCTTCCGCTGGGGGGGATGGAATCATCCGAGTTTGGAACTTTGATTCCCGTGAATTAATTGCTTCCCTTGAAAAACATACCCGAGCGGTGAGAAGTATCAATTTCAGTCCGGATGGAAGTATGATGGCTTCTTCCAGTGAAGACGGAAATACCTATCTTTGGGAAACAACCGGTTGGTCGCTGGTGAAAAATCTGCAAACTAAAGGATCTAATAGCCTTGCGTATTCGATTGATAACCTCGTGCTTGCCGTGGCAGGTGAAGGTATCGAGTTCTGGGATATTACCGCTGGAAACCTGATGACTGAAATTCCAGGCACACCCGGAGCGCAAACAAAATTGGCAGAATCAGCGGATGGCAAAATTCTTGCAGCAGCATCAACCGATGGGACGATTCGTCTCTTTGGAATTTCGCGGTAAAAACAGCCAAATTCAGGATAAAATATCAATGATTGGTAATCAACAAGCCGTGATAACAGAATTTAAAAGGAGTTTGTAATGAATAATAATGATAAAACAGTCTGGGACGGTGTCATATTAGTGGCCTCGTATCATTTCATGCTGGCGCTTTGTAGCCTGCTTGGATCGGCGGCTATTTTGGTTTTTGCCATTTTCCCCAATCTCTCATCAACCACCGCAAATCCACAATCCGTTTTTCTGCCAATTATCGGATCTTTCTTCGGATTGGTCCTATGTATCTGGTACGGATTAATCGGTTCAGGATTAATCCAGTTAAAAAACAGCGCTCGCATGGGTGCAGTTTTCCTGGCATTATTCGGTGCGGTCGGTGGAATATTCGTTCTTCTGGGAGCCGGAATTCCGATAATCAATAGCCTACTTCCAGATATCGGTGCAGTCACAGGAATTGTTGTTGCAGGTTTATGCGGTTACGCTTTGATGACCTTCTTTGACATATTTGTGCTCATCTTCCTATTCTCTCGCCGCGTCCGGTCCATTTTCTACGGTGAGCCCTGGACGCCGGAAAGTGATTCTGGTTCTGTTGGAACTCTGTTGCGGGCTGCAATATTTGGCAATCCAGCAGCCATGAATCAGGCACAGTCCGCTTCAATGATGCCAGCCCAGGCAGCCACAGCTCCAATCCCCCCCGTTTCTTCCCAGCCAGTTCAACGCCGGGAAACCCCTCCTCCTCCAGTAGAAGATCTGGATACCCCGGGTGATTTGTTTACTGAACCAGCTCCTCGGAAACACTAACCGTTTTAATATTTTATCAAAGAGGCTGATAGAACTATCGTCAGCCTCTTTGATGCCATTAACCATGATTTTATCAAACTATAGGCACGCATGAAAAGGGATAATCTTTCAAGGCTTATTCCAGTTGCAGTTGCACTGGGTTTAATTGTGGTGAAACTGTTTGTTGGTTTGATCGCCATTCTTACGGGACTGATCTTATTTGTCATTCCGACTACTTCGGGCGGAGTAGATCTTTCATCCCCCGGAATCAATACCCCGGTTGCCGGAAATCCAACAATCTCACCAGAAGATGCTGCCATTGCCAATAGCGAATGGTCAGGAGTTTTAGCACAAAAAACCGCATTGCCCAAAGGGCTACAAATCGCTCTGCCGACCAGAATGCCTACCGTTTTACCCGGAGATGAAGCAGCCGCATCTAATAATAATCAACTTCGCCCTGTTAATGTTCCCAATAGCTTGATAGGTTCTCCGCTGGAAGGTTTTGGAATAGGAGATCTGAAGGAACTCATATCGCAAGAATTTGCAGCCCCACCCCCAGGCGAGGATTCCGGCCACCATGGCGTGGATTTTGCATTTTGGAACCGGGGTAATAAACCAATTCTGGGTGATCCAATTCTGGCTGTTTTTCCCGGAAAAATTTCGATGGCCGATACACTTGAAAAGCCGCCGTATGGCTTTGTTTTAATGATCGAAACGCCATTAAATTCTGTCCCGCAAAGTCTGATTCAGTCTATTAATATCCCGACCCAACCTATCGGCACCTCGATAAATAACAAGCTTAACTGTCCAGATCTTTCTCAAGATTCATGGGATTTAACATCCAAATCTCTTTACACGCTCTATGCCCATCTAATTAGCGCCCCCATCAATAAACCCGGTGATGAAATTCAGAAGGGTCAAACTGTCGGATATGTAGGAAATTCAGGATATTCCAGCGCTCCTCACCTACATCTTGAAATGCGGATAGGGCCCTCTGGAGCAACTTTCTCAAGTATGGGGCATTACGATCCTATTACAACTGAAGTAGACAGGCACAATTATTGCAACTGGCGGGTAAGTGGTGTGTTTCAAATGTTCGATCCCATGGAATTATTTACAGCTAGTCTGGGTTTGAAATAGGTCCTCTGAAACACAAAATCCGATCGGTACCGACGGTATATGAAAATAAAGTCAAAGCCTCTTTCCAAGCTGGTTCTATATATATTAGTAGTGTTTATTGTAATAAATGTCGCAGTAACTGCTTACCTGATGTGGCCGGTTCTTGAACAGGAAGTAAAATTAGTTCCGACTACCCCCATTTTGGAGCCCACTCAAACACCCACATACACCGTCACAGCTACTTCAACTGAGTTCATCCCATCTGTAGAACCGACCGTAACCCAGACGCCAACTCCTGAACTTCCAACTTCCACACCCACCCAGGTCAACCCAAGTATTCAAGGGTTGGAAGAACAGGGAACGATGATTATCTCTCTTGCTGACGGGGAGAATTATCATCTCTTCGCTTTTCATCCGCAGTATCTTCCGCTACTTCGCCTTACTGATGGACAAAGTGATGATATTAATCCATCAGTTAGTCCAGATGGGACAAAAATAGCATTTAGTTCCCGCCGAAATGGATTTTGGGACATTTATATTTTAGACCTTGCTAGATCAATACTATTACAACTAACGGATACGTTGGAATTCGAAGGCTCCCCAACCTGGTCGCCGGATGGCCAATGGATAGCTTTCGAAAAATACACCAACGGTAACTTCGATATATTTCTATCCGATGTCACCCATCCAGAAAAGCCCCCAATGCCTCTCACGGATGATCCGGCGGCTGATTTCTCACCTGCCTGGATGCCCGGTGCAACCGGCCGGCAGATCGCTTTTGTTTCCGACCGATCTGGCGAAGAAGATATCTGGATCGCCCGTTTGGACGATTTTAACCAGCGGTTTATTAACATCAGCCGTGATTCCGAAAACGCAGATACCCACCCTACCTGGTCGCCAGATGGAAGATTAATTGCCTGGGCGAAAAAATCTGGTGGCGATGAAAACCTCGTAATCTGGGACTCTCAGAATGCAGAACAATCACCCAGACCTTCAGGAACGGGAGATTGGCCTGCCTGGAATCCAACCGGAACGGCATTATTATCCAGAGTTCAGCAGGCAAATTTGACTGCAATTGCCTCTTATGATTCGGCAAGTGGCCAAATTGCCTTACCGCTAGTTCGCTTACCAGGCCCGTTGCAAGGTCTTGATTGGAAATCATCTGGCCTTGAAAAGATGTTGGCGGTGCAAATTTCACAGGCGCCTTCAAATCCAACTCCTCCGCTTTGGACATCGGTATTATCCAGAAATCCTCTCCCACTTGGTCCTGAAGGACTGGTAATGTTGGATGGCGTTTCGGCGCCTAATCCAACCCTTCTTGATTCAGTGGATGAATCATTCACTGCCTTAAGAAATAAAGTCGCTTCCGAAACTGGATGGGACTTTCTAAATTCCTTGGAATCTGCCTTAGAAGAAAAGGGATCACACCAATCCCCTGGATTGAGTAACTCCTGGCTAAATACCGGCCGTGGAATTGCCATTAATCGAATTCCTCTACACTCCGGCTGGATGGTCTTAATGCGGGAAGATTTGGGCAACCAAACATACTGGCGGATTTTCCTAAAATCCCGCTCTCAGAATGGTTCTCAAGGCCGTCCTTTGACCGGTAAAACTTGGGATATTCTTTCACGAGATTCCGGTGATCCGGTTGTTTATGAAACCGGCGGAAAAGAAAGTGCAGCTCCCGAAGGTTATTGGGTAGATTTCACAGAATTGGCAGCCAGATACGGCTGGGATCGTTTCCCGGCTCTATCAAATTGGGTAACCTATTACCCTGGAGCCAGGTTCAATCTGTTTGCCTTCACAGAAAATCTGGATATCTACACAGCCCTTGGACAAATGTACCCGGGCGAAGATTTTGGCCGCCCGGTACCTCGTCCTACTCTTACGCCACTCCCAACGCAAAAACCCATAGAAGCGACGGTCACCCCAGTTACAAGCGGGTAAGATGACAATGCATCAGCTTCTATCACTCATTAAAACCATCAAACCCTTCCACATTTATCGTTTCGTTGGCTTGCTCTTTTTATCCATAGGGACTGCCTGTTCTGGTATTCCTGCTGCGGCAGATGTTCAGGCTTCAAATCCACTTGCGTCTACCATAACAGAAAGCCCTACCGTCACAAATACAGCAATTCCCAGTACACGAACATCTACCGCAACAAAAGTTGTACTGGCTACAAAAACTAAAAAAGTGGCGCCTAGTCAGACAAATACCGCTACACCGATCATAACCCCTACGCTAAACCTGGCGACTGTTTCTCCCCCGGTAAATTCAGATAAGCCATCCCCCCTAGAATTTACTTTTCCGACCCTTGAACCTGTTGACCCCCTTAATTGGCGTCCTCCCCTTTACCCCGCGCCGTGGGCATTAAGCGAACATGATCATTTTTACTTTACCCGGCCAATTGCAGCCAATACAATAAATTGGCCCTTATGGAATTATCGGTACGGCGGGACATTTCCAGGTTGGGATGGAGTCGTTCATACCGGAATTGATATTGATGCCCCCGTAGGCACTCCGGTGAGGGCCGCAGCGCCAGGAAAAGTTGTTTGGGCAGGTTACGGACTGTACGCCGGTAAATTCGAGGCTAACGACCCCTATGGCATTGCGGTGACCATACTGCATGATTTCGGGTTTGAAGGCGAAAAACTTTACACGATCTACGCCCACATGAATGAGGTTTTTGTCAAACCAGATCAACTGGTCAATACAGGGGACATTCTTGGAATTGTCGGTGAAACCGGGGCTACGACCGGACCGCATTTACATTTTGAAATTCGTTGGAAAGAGAACCAGTTCAACAGTACGCTAAACCCTGAGCTCTGGGTTGCACCGCCACAGGGTTGGGGCGTGTTGGTCGGCAGAGTAATGAATACCTCCGGTTCATTTTTTTCTTCTCAGGATGTCATTATTCAACGGATTGATCGCAAAAAGGATTGGATCGTCCGCACCTATGGTGACAAATTTGTACGCAGCGATCCACTCTATGCAGAAAATCTGGTGCTAAGTGACCTGCCAGCCGGGGACTATCTAATAAATATTGAACACGAGAAAATTCGCTACCGCTACAACATTACCATCCACCCCGGCGCAATTACATATTTCAGGTTCAAAGGTGCCAATGGTTTTTACACTGACTTGCCTGAAAGAGCAAATTTTGAACCTGAGCAAGACGCAGAATCATCTCAACATTAATAAAAGAGCCGCCTGTTTTTGCATAGCGGCTCTTATCGTATCAATATCTACTTTAAATCTGGCAAAAATTCTTTGATGAATGGTTTCTTGAAATGCACGCGGATGACTCTCCGCTTGCGGGCCTGTAATGTTTCAAAATCACCCAAAGCTTGTGCCGCTTCAAGAACACTAAAGGGCATTTTCCAGCCGGGAATCTCTGCATCATCCGCAGGTTCAGCTGTAATTTCAATAAACACCCCATTGTTAGCGCCACCTTTGTGAAGTTGACCGGTTGAATGTTGAAAGCGCGGGCCATAACCCAGCGTAGTTGCAGTTCCAGTTTTTTTCATTACATTATCGCGGAATCTGGATAGATCAGTAAAGGTACGATCATTGCGAGGAAGATACGCATTGATTCCTACATAATCACCCGGTTTAACTTGTTTCAGGAATAATAAAAGAACTTCATCCAAAATAGAGTTGGATTTCAAGCCATCAATTTTATCTCCATAAACAGCGGCAAACTCGTTTTCCCAAACCGGCTTCGGAGACGCCAATTTTCCGTCTTTGAGATACGCCTCAGTCAACTGGTGAGTGCGGACTTTGCTATCTTGGACATCAGGTTGGTCAAATGGGTTAACGCCTAACATTGAACAAGCCGCTGCCGTTGCAACCTCCCAGCGCACGAACTCACTGCCCAGATCATACGC
>JBAWYZ010000113.1:0-7300 GCA_037143255.1 Leptolinea sp.
CCATGGTGCCTACATTCAAATGCGGCTTCGATCGGTCAAATTTTTTCTTCGCCATGTGGTACGCTTCTCCTTACTAATTACAGGTGGTAAGAGGTTAGATTATTTCAGAACTTTTTCTGCTACCGATTCGGAAACCGGAGCGTAGTGGTCAAACTCCATGGTAAAAACACCACGACCCTGAGTTGATGACCGAATATTGGTGGCATAGCCAAACATTTCGGCTAGCGGAACAAGACAAGTGACAGCTTGAGCATTACCCGTGCGTCCTTCAGTTGCCTGAATAAGACCACGTCGAGCGCTTAATTGCCCCAACACATCACCAAAGTATTCTTCTGGAACAACGGCTTCCACTTTCATAATTGGCTCTAATAGAACCGGGGCGCCTTTTTGCATGGCTTCTTTGAACCCCAAGATAGCTGCCATTTTGAATGACATTTCGCTGGAATCTACTTCATGGAAGGAGCCATCGATCAATTGGACTTTCATATCCATTACAGGATATCCGCCCAACACACCACTCTCAGAAGCTTCTTTGACGCCCTTTTCCACTGCCGGAATATATTCCCGTGGAATGGTACCGCCACTAATTTTATCTTCAAATACAACACCGCTACCGCGCTCGCCTATTTCCAGGTTAAAGACAACATGCCCATATTGGCCGTGTCCGCCGGACTGCTTGGCGTATTTGTAAGAGAATTTCTGCACTGGTCGAGTAATGGTTTCGCGGTAAGCAACCCGGGGTTTACCAATATTGGCTTGCACCCGGAATTCACGCAACATGCGGTCCACCAAAACATCCAGATGAAGTTCGCCCATACCTTTAATTATGATCTGTCCGGTATTTTCGTCAGTGTGTACCTGGAAAGTTGGGTCTTCTTCGGAAAGTTTTTGCAGCGCTTCACCCATCTTTTCCTGGTCTGCAGTCGTCTTCGGTTCAATAGCAACCGATATAACCGGTTCTGGAAAAGTTATGGTTTCCAGCATAATGGGTTGTGCAGCATCACACAAAGTATCGCCTGTAAAACTATCTTTAAGTCCGATAACAGCAGCAATATCTCCTGCTAAAACTTCTTGAATATCTTCACGCCGATCAGCATACATGCGGATTAGCCGGCCGATCCGCTCTTTGCGGCCTTTTACCGAATTGTATACCATGGAACCGGTGGTCAGTTTGCCTGAATAAACCCGCAAATATGCCAGACGTCCCACATACGGGTCTGTGACAATTTTAAAGACCAGGGCGCTCATCGGTGCATCATCTTCATGCGCCCGGATGATCGCTTCCCCGTTTTCTGGATTGGTTCCATTTACCGCTGCGATATCCAATGGTGAAGGGAGATAATCAATTACTGCATCCAAAACTTGCTGAACACCCTTGTTTTTGAGAGAAGAACCGGTGAAAACAGCCGTAGCGCGATTCTGCAGGATTGCAGTGCGCAAGGCAGTTTTCAGCTCGTCAATCGTGATTTCATCACCTTCAAGGAACTTGATGGTCAGATGATCATCCAGTTCAGCAATTTTTTCTACCATGGTTGCGCGGGCTTCTTCAGCGGCAACTTTGAAATCTGCAGGAATTTCTGAATAGGTTTCCTGCTTACCCAAATCATCTTCATAAAATACCGCTTGCATGGTTAGCAAATCGATAATTCCCTTAAAGGTCGATTCAGAACCAATTGGCAATTGCATGCAAATCGCATTGGCGCCTAACCGCTGGCGGATACTCTCCACCGTGCGCTCAAAGCTGGCGCCGATTCGATCCATTTTATTGGCAAAACAAATACGCGGCACACTATACCGGTCTGCCTGCCGCCAAACAGTTTCGCTCTGGGGCTCAACGCCCTGAACTGAATCAAAAACGACAACTCCACCATCCAAAACCCGTAAAGATCGCTGAACCTCGGCTGTGAAATCAATATGGCCGGGAGTATCAATAATATTGATTAGATACCCCTTCCATTCCGCCGAAACAGCTGCAGACACGATCGTGATTCCCCGTTCGCGTTCTTGGACCATCCAGTCGGTGACAGTATTGCCTTCATCGACATTACCCAACCGGTAGGTCTTGCCCGTATAGAACAAGATCCTTTCAGTCGTGGTGGTCTTTCCGGCATCAATATGAGCGATAATTCCTATATTTCGGTATCGCTCCAGGGGAAAATTGCGCGCCATTTAATATCCTACGTTTAATGATTAGATTTAATTTACCGTGGAGATTAAACGCGGAAATGCGAAAAAGCGCGGTTAGCTTCTGCCATCTTATGGGTTTCTTCACGTTTACGAACTGAAGTTCCCTGGTTATTGGCAGCATCCATAATCTCGGCTGATAATTTTTCGGCGAAAGATTTCCCAGCACGAGCTTTAGCTGAATCAATGATCCAGCGCATGGCAAGGGTAAACCTGCGTGAAGCAGGAACTTCAATCGGTACCTGGTAGGTTGCCCCACCAACACGCCGTGGACGGACTTCCATGATAGGGCCGACATTCTTCAAAGCCTGGTCGTAAACTTCGACTGGGTTTTTGCCGGTTTTTTCCTGGATGATGTCCATCGCATTATAAATAATGGTCTCAGCAGTACTTTTCTTGCCACGGCGCATTACACGGTGGACAAGCAACTGCAGTGGAACGCTTGAAAACTTGCGGTCCGGATAAATTTCACGAGGTTCGGGTTTATTGCGTCGAGACATACCACTCTCTCCGGTTCGTATTCAGAATTAAGATTTTTTCGGCGTTTTTGCGCCGTATTTCGAACGACTTTGGGAGCGTTTTGCAACGCCGGTCGTATCCAATGTGCCGCGCACGATGTGATAGCGGACACCAGGAAGATCTTTAACGCGGCCCCCGCGTACAAGAACCACAGAGTGCTCCTGTAACTGGTGGCCTTCTCCGGGAATATACGCAGTTACTTCGAGGCCGTTGGTCAGGCGAACGCGGGCTATTTTGCGTAAAGCGGAATTCGGTTTTTTCGGCGTCATGGTGCGAACAACAGTGCAAACACCGCGCTTTTGAGGAGCGCCATCCTGCCGTTCACGGCGCTGTTTAACCGTGTTCAATGTATACAGCAAAGCAGGCGCTTTGCTTTTTGTTTTTTTGGTCTTGCGACCTTTGCGGATCAACTGGTTGATGGTAGGCACGTCTTTTCTCCAAAATAAAACCATCTCAAATAATTTCTGATTCTGCTCAATTACTTCCAAACCGGCTAGTCATCTTTGTCTTTCTGGGATGGCTACACCTTAAACCACATGGTTTTCAAAGCGATGGCAGATACAAGGCAACGAGGGTCGATTATAGCACGGGGTCTCTCCTCCGTCAAGCAATCCCCCGGCCAGATAACGCGGAAAGGTCTTCGCCCAACCCGAGCAAGTCAATACCCATGCGCGGCGGCTTTACCCGTTCCTCATCTTTACCAAAGCGGATCATATCACCGCTCTCCATGACCGCTTCCACGCTCAATCCCAGGCTCTGCAATTCTTTTACTAAAACCCGGAAGGAGGCCGGAATACTCGGCTCTTCGATCGGTTCGCCCTTTACGATAGCTTCATAAGCATTGACCCGACCTTGAACATCATCCGATTTAACGGTGAGCATTTCCTGTAAGGTGTAAGCAGCTCCGTAGGCTTCTAACGCCCAAACTTCCATTTCGCCGAAGCGCTGTCCACCAAACTGCGCCTTGCCTCCCAGCGGCTGCTGAGTAACCAGACTGTATGGTCCGGTAGAACGGGCATGGACTTTATCTTCGACCAGGTGATGCAATTTCAACATTGTCATCACACCTACGGTTACCGGGCTATCAAAGGCTATCCCGGATTTACCATCCCGTAATATCTGTTTGCCAAGGATCGGCATCGGTGCGCCGGTTTCAACCATGCAAGCCTGGGCGCGTTTACGAATTTCTTTGTTTTCAAGACCGGTTGTGTCAACATCTTTTGTCTCCAGCCATAATTTGAGACAGGCGTTGACTGCAGCCGGATCTTTTAATTCCGAATCTTCCACTGTGTGCTGGTAACTAAAATTGGTAATGCCTTCTGAGTCGTAACCCTTATCGCGCAGCCATTGTTCCATAACTGACCGGCGGGCAAAGGTTTCATCCGTCGCCAGGCTGCTGACATCATACCCTTTTTCACCAAGCCATTGTTCAAGATACAACATGCGGACTTCATCATCATCGCGGATGTTTTCGGGAGTGTAATCCTGATCCTTCAACCACTCCCATGCTGTCTGCGCTGTTTCATTCCAGGCTTGATCCATCATCCAAGCACGAGCCAATTCGGCCTCAATCTCTTCTTCATCTGCCCCATCAAACACCGGGGTGATGGCCCGGAAGCCCATGCGTTTTGCTGCCCAGCCAAGGTGGGTTTCCAATACCTGACCAATATTCATACGGCCAGGAACGCCAAGTGGATTCAAGATAATATCAACCGGGCTGCCGTCATCCAAATAAGGCATATCTTCCACAGAAACTACCCGGGACACGACACCCTTATTTCCATGCCTTCCGGCCATCTTATCTCCAGAAGTTATCTTGCGTCGTTGGGCGACCGAGACGCGAACCATCTTGTCCACGCCTGCCGCCAGGTCGGTATTATCTTCGCGAGTGAAAACTTTGACATCCACCACTTTTCCGCGCTCACCATGCGGTACACGCAAAGAAGTGTCTTTCACATCGCGGGATTTTTCACCGAAAATGGCCCTTAGCAGACGCTCTTCAGGGGTAAGCTCTTTTTCGCCTTTGGGAGTGATTTTACCGACCAGAATGTCATTCGGCCCTACTTCAGCGCCTATGCGAATGATACCGAACTCATCCAAATCTTTGATTGTATCTTCACCGACATTGGGAATGTCCCGAGTAATTTCCTCGGGACCCAGTTTGGTATCCCGGGCTTCAACTTCGTATTTCTCAATATGAACCGAAGTGAAACGGTCATCTTGCACCAACCGTTCGCTAATGAGGATGGCATCTTCAAAGTTGCCGCCTTCCCAAGAGACGAAAGCTACGACCACATTTTGTCCCAAAGCCAGGTTACCCTGCACTGTCGAGGAAGAGTCAGCCAGGATATGGCCTTTCTTCACCTTTTGACCTTTGACCACTGCCGGCCGCTGGTCAATGCAGGTGCTTTGATTGGAACGCTGGTATTTGCGCAAAGTATATACTTTTACACCGCTTGCGGTGCGCAATAATACCTGCCGACCGGTGACTGAGGTCACTTCGCCATCTTCCTCGGCGACAAGAACCTGGCCGGAGTCAATGGCGGCATAGCCTTCCATTCCGGTGGAAATCATCGGGATGTCCGGACGCACCAACGGGACAGCCTGCGCCTGCATATTAGATCCCATCAAAGCGCGGTTGGCATCATCATGTTCGAGGAAGGGAATTAACGCAGCGCTGATACCCACAATCTGGTTCGGAGCTACATCCATATAGTTGATCGCATCCGGTGTTTGAATAACAAAATCATTGTGATGCCGACAGGAATTTTGCTCATCAACAAATTCATGGTTTTTGTCCAGCGTACTGTTCGCCTGGGCAATAACAAATTTATCTTCGGCATCAGCAGAAAGATATTCCACATCGTCGGTCACAAATGGATAAACAAAGATGGTCTTATTTAGTTTTTCGAGTTCTGGCAACATTTCCTGTGTAACACGGTCGTCTTTTTTACCAAGAACTTTTCCGGATTCAGATGTCAAATCTTCGCGCAAGAGGCGCCCGACCAGGCGGGCATCAGTTGAAAATAACGCCTTACTTACCCGCCGATATGGGGTTTCGATAAAGCCGTACTCATTAACTCGCGAAAAAGCCGCCAGACGGCCAATAAGCCCGATGTTTGGGCCTTCCGGTGTTTCAATGGGGCAGATCCGACCGTAATGCGAATGATGAACATCCCGAACATCAAAGCCGGCTCGTTCACGCCGCAGACCGCCGGGTCCCAGAGCTGAGATGGTGCGTTTGTGGCGTAATTCCGCTAACGGATTGGTTTGATCCATGAACTGTGATAACTGGCTACTGCCAAAGAATTCTCGTAATGCGGCTACTACTGGGCGAATGTTAATCAGCGAAACAGGGGAAACCTGTTCCTGATCACGGATGGACATCCGCTCTTTGATGACCCGTTCCATGCGCCGCATGCCAATTCGCAGTTTATTCTGGATCAATTCGCCAACTGTCTTTACCCGGCGGTTGCCAAGGTGATCAATGTCGTCTTTTTCTTCTTTTTCGTTGTCAATCAAGATCATGCGGCGGACAAGGTACACAATATCCCACGCCGTAATTGTGCGGTGCGTCATCGGTATTTTGTCAACCAGATCGAGTTTCTGATTTAGTTTGTAACGGCCAACGCGTTCCAGATCGTAATGACGCTGGTCAAATAACTGTTCAAACATAAAGGCTTTGGCATTGTCCAGATTAACTGGATCACCGGGACGCATGCGCTTGAAAAATTCAAGCAATGCGGCCTGGGCAATGGTCATTCCACCTGTCAATGTCCAAACCGGTTCTTGACGGATCGAATTGGCAATAAACATGCGGTCAACATTATTGTCAACATCCTGGAAAAGGGAAATCAATTCCTCATCCGAGCCTGTTTTAAACGGAGATTCTGGCAAGCCATCGGTGACGGCTGCCAGCGCGCGCAGGAAAATGGTAATTGGGACTGTGCGCTTTCGGTTGAACTTGAGAATGATGTAATCATTCTTGCGGGTTTCAAATTCCATCCAGGCGCCGCGATCCGGGATCAATTTAGCGTTGGCCAAAAAGTGACCGGTGGCGCGGTCTTGTGTGGATTCAAAATAAACACCCGGCGAACGGATGAGCTGGGAAACAACCACCCGCTCAGTTCCGTTGATGATGAAAGTGCCTTTGTCTGTCATCTCCGGAAAATCACCCAGGAAGATTTCCGTACGAACCGGACTTGGAACTTCGGGGCCTTCCAGCAAAACTGTAACGAATAATGGAGATGAATAGGTTAAGTCGCGTTCAACGCAATCTTCTATAGAATGCTTCGGATCCCCAAAGCGGTACTTTAAATCCCACTCTTTCATATGTTCATCACGGCTGGGGAAATGCAGCCGCATCCCCTTGTTGTATGATTCGATCGGGGATATTTCGTTGAACAGGTCGCCGAGATTGTCTTTCTTTAACCGGCGAAATGAATCTAATTGAATTTCAATCAGGTTGGGTAAATTAAAAACAGATGGTATGCGTGCGAAATTTTTGGTTTCAAACTCGAAAGCCATATCTACTCCTGGTTAAACGGGACGAAAGGGGGAGAAAATACTTTCCACCCTTCGGTAGTAATGCAATTGA
>JBAWYZ010000114.1:0-7229 GCA_037143255.1 Leptolinea sp.
GAGCTGTCGCCGGAGCTGTCACACTGTGGATAGTTTTTCTTTTTGCCAGACGCTTTGCAGGAACCACAATGACAGAGGTTCTAGGGCTTTCAATCGGCGCGCTAGGGCTGGCATTTCTTGTTAAGGGTGCATTCCATAAATTCCTACCCAATATACTGGCAGGATTGTTTCTCCTTACATTGGCGCTGAATATCCGGGCTGGCGCATTCTTTTTACTGCCAGTATTGGTACTCTGGACAGGCTGGTTGTACCGGAACGGGAAGCTATTCGCCTGGAAACCGGCTGGATTAACTGTGCTGGTAATGTCGGCAGGATTCCAGGTCAACACTCTGGTTTTCCGTCTAATTGGCGCTCCAGGCAGTCAATTGTTCTCTAACTTTGCAGAGTCTCTTTACGGTCTGGCTGCCGGCGGAGAACGTTGGTCTTTTGTGTATGGACAAAACCCAGAAACTCTCTTAATGTCGGAATCGGGAAAGGCCGAACGGATCTACCAGTTGGCTTTTGATTTGATTCGTTCCAACCCAATGGGATTGGTAAATGGGATGCTGTACCAATGGGGTTTGCTTTTCTCCGAATCCTGGTTCAGTGTTTATTCTTATGTGGGTGGTGAAAATGCGCTTGCCAATCAGGGGTACCATCTTACCCTATACGTTCTTTGCATTCTTGCTCTGATTAATGCCGTTCGCAAATGGAATAATCCAGTTAATTCCTTGCTACTTTTCACTATTTTTGGAATATTTATCTCAGTCCCTTTTGTTCCGCCGGGGGACGCGCACAAAATGCGCGCCTTTGCTGCTACCATCCCAATGCTGGCATTTCTCCCGGCGGTGGGTGCAGCCTGGCTGGTAAGTTTGGCGCCTTTGAAATTTTTGCATGAAAACGATGATCCCCCAATGGAATACACCGGCTTGAATGGATTTTCCATCATACTGGTCGCTTTTATGGTAATTGCGCCTGTGATCGTCTTGAAATCAGCCGTTCCACCGGTCATTACCCCTCTAGCATGCAATCAGGGTGAGCAGCCCATCACTATGCGTTATGCTGACGGGAATGCGGTCAAATTGATACGGGAGGAAGTTCTGCAGTTGGACTGGTTGCCCGAATTTCATTATGGTCGGTATAAAATATTTATCCACAACCTGCCCAATAATGAAGCGATTGATATATTGAGTAAAGTGGAACCCCCGGCAACCCTTCTACTGGGATATGACATTCCTACTGGTAAAAAAATATGGCTTCTGGCCAGAACGGATCAGATGCCTGAGGATTTCGGTGTGATAAATATTTGCGGAAAGTATCTTGAATCAAATGATCCCGATATCCTCCGCTACGGTTTCTACTATCCGCGTCAGATCCAATTGGCGCAGTAATCAGGGAATACTGATTGGTTCCTCAACCGAAATGGGTGAAAAGACATCCCTTCGATCATAGAAAACTCCCCAGATGCCCAGGTGGGAAGGCGTGGCGGTAATGATGCTGGTTGCAATATCCAGCCGGGAGGATACATCGCGCTGCCAGCGTTTTATTTCCGGGTCCCTGTAATACAGGCTGATGAATTGTTTCTGGCGACCGGTTAGTCCGTCAGTATTTACGGCAATTGAAATGGAATAATTATTTTCAGGTTTTACCTGAATATCATCTTTCCAGGCGCTATTGCGAAAGAACGACCCAACTTTAACAAGGGTTGGTTCAGGTCCAATGGGGGTATTAATCGCGGGCAGGGGTTCGTGACGAAATATTACATCACTATAAAAACCATCTTTGGGAATGGTTGTATTTACTTTATCAATGGTAGATGAGATTTCCCCACCCTGAATAGAAATTTCCTGAACTACTGGCGGATTGTAGCGGAGTACCAGTAAGCCGTAAGGATAGTCAGCCACATAGATGTTATTGTCTTTCAAAGTGACATCCCAGGCGCCGCCGGGCGTGTTGTACAATGCCAGTGGCTGCGGGCTCGATGAGTCGGATACATCCACAATTTGTATTCCGGCATCTCGTTCTGCCAGATACGCCAGATTATCTTTGATCGCAATCTGTCTTACAAAACCCATTGTCTTCAGTGATGCTAGTACCATCGGCGCTTTCGGATTTTTTAGATCAACAATTCGCATGCCCTTCAATCCGCAAGCTAGGTATGCTGTGGAACCAACCAGAGTGGCGCTTTCTACCGTGCATTCGCCATCGATTGTGGTTATGTAAGCTGGAGAATCCGGGTTGGTTAGATCAATAACATGTGCGCCGTTTTTTCCAACTGCCACGACAGCTAGTGATCCATTAATTGAAATCTGCTTTGAAAAACCATCCAAAGACAATTGTGCAACTTGCGGCATATCGAACGGTTTGGTAGTATCCAGAATCATAAGACCAAAAGGACCAGTAGTGACAAGTAGCCGATCACCATATAATGCCATGCCATACGCTCCCCCGGGGATGGTATGACTTGAAAAAATAGTAGGAGTTGCAACGGTGATATCAAATACACGCAGACCGGCAGTTTGCTGTCCGGCAAATGCATATTGCCCCTTAATAACCAGATCGTAGATGTAATCTGTCCGAAATTTGTAAAAAAGCTTTAATGAATCAGGGTTAATATCCACAATGCTCAAAGAGCTGAAGCTAGGGTAGATGTATTGGTCATCCTGCGCCAGGTTATCGCTCTGGTAATTCCGGCTGGCTACCAGCTCAATCGCATCAGTGGCAATTGGAAAGACAGTCCTGACTGCGGCAGCGGATACGGGTTGAAGCGTTACTGTGAGCAGCATAGCCGCACATAAAAGCATCACAAATTTTTGAGTAATAGATTTCATATGCTAAATTTTACTCCTCTCTCTGAATTTGTAGTGGTTTTGTATAAGAAAATCACAATTCGAATCACTTGACATTTTCACAGAATGTGTAATAATCGAACAATAACCCTAGTACATATATACTATACTAATATGACGCATCTTATTGTAATCCTCACCGACCAAACCTTCTTCTATCGGTTAATTCCGAAGGCTTCCGCAGAAGTTCTGTCCGATATTCAAATAGGCGGCAGCCGGTTGTCTCAATATGGAATTGATCTGCCTGCTGGATTTGCAGAAGCAAATCATTTTACGGTACACAATTGGCGAGATTGGGTAATTGCGCTTCCGGTTGAGAAGGCAGATTTTGAGCCTATTCGTCTTTCTGCGGAAAGGCGTTTAACCCAACGGCAGTTGGATGTGCTTTGCTGGCTTTCGGAAGGGATGACCGGCAAGCAGATTGCCAACCGGCTAAACATACACGCCCGATCTGTAAGTCTGCATATAGCGGCACTTAAGCTGAAATTGCAAGCCAACACCTCGGCAGAATGCGTACAAAAAGCTGCCCGGCTAGGTATTCTCAAACCAGGCGGCCGGTGATATCAACCCGGGGAGTTACTTTTGCCCCAGACGAGCCCGTTCCTCTGAGACGATGGATATATCCAGTTTTTTGAACAAGGGCTGCGGGTTCACCAGATCCTGACCGGGCTGCAGTTTTGACGGCTCCCACAGGCCGGATGCACCATCCGAATCATATCGCAAGGCTTTATGTGAACCCAATTCGTCATTGATCGTTTCGATATATTGTTTACCAAAAAGCGGCTGTTGATTACCAAAGAACCCGTGCAATCTTTCGCTGGTAAACGGAAGGAATGGCGCCAGTAATATCTTCAGAGAATCAATTGCTTTCAATGCCGTAAAAACCGCGCGCGCTGCTGCGGCTTTGTCTGTTTTAACGGCGATCCATGGGGCGGTTTGATCCAGATATTTGTTAACCTCGCTTGCCAGACGCATGCCTTCCCCCAGGGCGGCTCGCAGACGGACAGCTTCCAATTCGGCGGCAATAGTTTCAAAACCGTTTTCTATCTGGGCCAGTAAATCCTTGTCTTGTTGGGTTAATTCTCCGGGTTCAGGAACCTTATTCCCCCAAATTTTACAAGTAAAAGAAAGTATCCGGTTGGCTAGATTGCCCCAGGTTGCCACCAGTTCATCGTTATTGCGGTGGAAGAAATCATCCCAATCCCAGTCGGTATCTTTGGATTCCGGCATGTTGACCGTCAGATAATAGCGCAGCGGATCAGGATCATAGCGGGTAAGTGCATCCGCTCCCCACACCGCCCATCCACGGCTGCCCGAGATCTTTTGGCCTTCCAGGTTCATGAATTCGTTGGCCGGAACGTCATAAGGCAGATTAAGCGGGGATGGATTCGGCAAACCCATCAATTCGTCAAAGGTTTTACCACTGCCAGTTAATTGCGCCGGCCAGATAACAGCATGGAAGGGAATATTATCTTTTCCGATGAAATAATAGGATTGCGATTGTGATCCGTGCCACCACTGCGTCCATGCATCTTTATTGCCGATAAGTTGACTCCATTCGATGGAAGCTGATAAATAGCCGATGACCGCTTCAAACCACACATACAGACATTTGCCATCCCAACCGTCAACTGGCACGGGTATACCCCAGTCCAGATCGCGGGTAATGGCCCGCCCGTGTAGATTGTCAGCCAGAATCTGTCCCAGACTTTGACGCATGACGTTTGGTCGCCAATACCCTTCCCGTTGCTTGAGGAATTCGACTACTGCTGGCTGCAGTTTGGCCAGGTCGAGGTATGTGTGCTCAGTTTCTCGCAATTCCGGGGTGGATCCATCTATTTTGCTGCGCGGTTCGATTAATTTATCCGGATCGAGTAAGCTGCCGCATTTATCGCATTGATCGCTGCGGGCATTGCCAAATCCGCAGATGTAACAAGTGCCTTCCACATACCGATCTGGCAGAAAACGCTTTTGACTGGGGGCGTACCACTGCATTTCACGAGCTGTGTACAAGAATCCGTTTTTTAGGAGTGAGAGGAATATTTTTTGAGAAACATCAAAATGATTGGATGTATGCGTACTGGTAAACAGGTCGTAAGTCAATCCAAGTTTTTCAAAAAGTTCTAGAAAACTCTCATGAAAGCGTTGGTAAACTTCCAATGGCGTAGTATTTTCAGCGTCTGCCCGAACGGTGATGGGTGTTCCATGTGAATCGGAGCCCGATACCATTAATACTTTTCGGCCGCGCAGACGTTGGTATCTGGCGAAAATATCTGCTGGGAGATATGCCCCGGTAAGATTCCCCACATGAATTTCGGCATTCGCATACGGCCAGGCTACTGATACTAGTATATTTTCAACCATTTTGTTCCTCTTGGGTATAAATTCAGGCGGATTGTAACACACCTGATATTTTGGTTCACGCTACAAAGTAGCAATTTCTGGTGAGGCGCTACGCTTCACTGGTTTGCCAGGCGGTGGCCTGACTTAATTGATTGTTTTCTTCCGGTTCAAGGCGAACACCAACTGCTCCCAGGTTGTCTTGCAGTTGTTCCAGGGTGCGCGGTCCAATAATGGGACATGTGACAATTGTCTGACTGAGCAACCAGCCGAGGGCGATTTGAGAAATCGATTTTTCGCGCGACTTGCCAATCTTTTCCATAAGATCAAGCAAGTCCCAATTATGGTCGTTGAAATAACGTGAGACATTGCGCTGGCTGCCAGTATCCGTTTGCCCGCGGCGGTACTTCCCGGTAAGAAATCCGCCTGCCAGTGGACTATACGGAATAACTCCCACCCCATACGCCCGGCAGCCATCCGCTAGTTCGCTTTCAAATTCCCGGCGCAGCAGAAGATGGTAATGCGGCTGTAGACTGTCATATCTTGCCTGATGATAATGCTCGGAAACCCATAGCGATTCCACCAACCGCCAGGCGGGGATATTGGAACAGCCGATATAACGCACTTTTCCTTGATGTACCAGGTCAGTTAGCACAGCCAGAGTTTCTTCAATAGGGGTGTTTTCATCTACCCAGTGTGTTTGATATAAATCAATATAATCGGTTTGCAGCCGGCGCAACGAATCTTCCACTGCCTTCATGATGTGAATGCGCGACAACCCCTCATCATTGACCGCCTGTCCCATTGATCCACGCACTTTTGTAGCGATAACCACATCACTGCGCGGAACGCTGTTCTTCTTCATCCATTTGCCAATGATCTCCTCGGAAACTCCGCCCGGGTTCCCCATCACCCAGCGGGAATAGATATCGGCCGAATCGATGAAATTAATGCCGGCATCCAATGCGGCTGAAAGTACTTCAAAGGAAGTTTCTTCGTCAGCTGTCCAGCCGAATTGCATGCTTCCCAGACATAATTCTGATACACGTAAACCTGTTCTGCCCAGACTTCTGTATTCCATAGCGCCTCCATTTTTTGATGAGACAAATAATTTCCTGTAATTATAAAGGTAACAGCTCAGGCAAATATAATTAATCACAACGAAAAACACTACTTTCTTTCACTTTTATGTGTTTCCGGATTCCATTTAACTGATGTCAAAATACATACGGCGTAATGACGTATATGGTCTTGAAGCAGGCTTTGTAAAATACCCTTCACCTTGATTCGATCATTTCCCCCCTGGGCTCGTTTTTGATACAATCAATAGTGGATCTATCTATGGCAATTAATCTGATTATTGCATTTACTGTTTTTCTCTTTTTCCTGGCAGCCGTATTGCTGATATCGGCGCTACGGTTTGCCCGGCCTGTACCGGATTACCCTGAAGTGGATGCGGAGGAGGTGGATGGTGATGTTTTAGCCGAACATCTTTCAGAGGTCATCCGCTGCCGCACAATCGCGGCTGAGGTCTTAACCGGAACACAGCGGGATGAGTACCTCAGTTTGCATAGAACGTTATTAAAGCAATTCCCGCGTCTGCATTCTGCGCTGGAAGTGCGTACCAGCCAGGACTTATCATTGCTTTATATCTGGCCAGGACGCAATTCCAAGCTGCCCGGCGTGCTGCTAAGCGGTCATTTTGATGTACCTCCAGTAGATCCGAAGATGATGGATCAATGGAAAGCGCCGCCTTTTTCCGGGCAGATACAAGACGGTTTTATCTGGGGACGAGGCGCTTTGCAGGGAAAAGGTCAACTGGTTGCTATTCTACAAGCTGTAGAGTTTCTTCTTCGGAAAGGCTGTATTCCAGAGCGGACTGTTTACCTGGCTTTTGGACATGATTGTCTTTCCGGCGGAAAAATGGGAGCGTGTCGGACGGCGGTTTATTTGAAAAAAGCCGACATCAAACTGGAGGTCGTGCTGGATGAAGGCGATTGGATTGCCAACGGACATTTGCCCGGAATGACCGGGCCGGCAGCGATGATCGGAGTAACAGAG
>JBAWYZ010000115.1:0-7195 GCA_037143255.1 Leptolinea sp.
ATGTGCTGCGCAATGGACGCAAACGTCTGTTTCGTTTGAATGAGGAGGCGATCGGGTATCTGGGGGGTATCAAATGGAGAAGTGCCTCACTAGAAAATACTACTTTGTAGAAGAAAATACTGGTCAAGATCATTGTATAATACGTGTGATTTTCCCAGATTATTATTCATCAACTGCCAGTTATCTAGTTAATAACGCTGGAACCTCTTCGGGGTATCTGGCGATTTTCACGGAAGCTTTTTCAAAAGCCTCAATTTTTTCCCTGGCGCTGCCAGTCCCGCCCTCAATAATGGCGCCGGCATGACCCATTCGCCTGCCTGCAGGAGCCGTTAATCCGGCTACCATTGCAACCACAGGTTTTGTCATTTTACGGCTTATGAAATCAGCCGCCTTCTCTTCTTCAACGCCACCGATCTCGCCGATCAGCACAATCTGTTCCGTATGCGGATCGTCTTCCATCAACTGAAGCACTTCGGTGAAATTCATTCCCTGAATTGCATCTCCGCCGATACCTACGCAAGTACTTACACCAAAACCATCCGCCTTTAATGCATATAAAACTTCATAAGTTAGTGTTCCAGACCTGGAAATCACTCCTATACTGCCTGGAATTGCAATATTCCCGGGAATAATCCCTACTTTTGCCTCCCCGGCAGTTAATATCCCCGGGGAATTCGGACCTATCAGAATCGTTCCGGTATGGGTCAAATATTCATGAACTCGCATCATATCTGAAACAGGAATACCTTCTGTGATACAAACTATCAGTGAAATGCCGGCGTAAGCAGCCTCATACATGGAATCTGCGGCAAAACGAGATGGAACAAAAATGACACTGGTATCCGCCTCGGTCATTTCAACTGCAGTCCGAACTGAATCAAAAACGGGTATCTTACCATCCAGAACCCATTCTCCGCCTTTGCCAGGAGTTACACCGGCTACTACATGAGTACCATAATCTATCATTTGTTGGGCATGAAATTGGCCTTCATGCCCGGTAATTCCTTGAACCACAACCTTTGTATTTTTATGGATTAAGATGCTCATTTCAAGCTTCCCCCTCTGCAGAAGCAATAGCCAACCGGGCTGCCTCGCTAAATGAATCGGCGGCAGCCATGTTGGCATCCAAAAGAAGGGTTTTTCCTTCATTAGCATTCGTCCCGGCAAGCCGGATGATCATCGGAGTTGTAGATTTGACTTCCTTTTTGGCAAGTAGTATTCCCCTGGCAACCTCGTCACAGCGAGTAATACCGCCAAATATATTAATCAAAATGGTTTTTACAGCCTGATCTTGTAGAATGATGCGCAAAGCAGCCGTAACTTTTTCCGCTCCGGCCCCCCCGCCGATATCCAGGAAATTGGCGGGCTTCCCGCCAAATAGCTGGAGAACATCCATCGTTGTCATCGCCAATCCGGCGCCATTAACCAAACAGCCAATATTTCCATCCAGTTTTACATAGGAAAGACCGTATTTGCGAGCTTCAATTTCAGCCAGTCCTTCCATATCAATATCTCGATAATCGGTCATCTCAGGATGGCGAAACATGGCATTATCATCGACTGTCATTTTTCCATCCAAAGCCATAAGTTTCTGATCACCAGAGATGACCAACGGATTAATCTCTGCCAAGGTTGCGTCAAAATCATCAAATATCCGCCACAACCCGTGGGTAATTTCGATAAAACTTCGCCACAATTCGCGTGGCAAATCAATTCCGGCGGCCAGGTCTCTTGCCTGAAAATCACGTAAGCCTAATAATGGATCTATCACAATCCGAACAATCTTCTCGGGTGAAGTTCGAGCAACATCTTCAATATTAACGCCGCCAGCAAAAGATGTGATCATCACTGGTTTTCGAATCGATCGATCATTGGTAACGCCGAGATAAATCTCTTTCTGAATAGTTATCGCCTCATCTACCAGCACCTTTCGCACTGGTAGCCCTTTGATATCCATTCTTAATATTGTCGCGGCTAAATCCTCTGCTTCTCTGGCAGTTTTTGCCAACCGAATACCCCCGGCTTTTCCCCTTCCTCCGACCAGTATTTGGGCTTTAACGACCACTCTTCCACCAAGTTCTTCGGCTATCTGCTTGGCTTCTCCAGAGGATGACGCAACTCTCCCGCGTGGAATCGGAATTAGATACCTTCCAAATATCTGCTTGGACTGGTATTCGTGCAATCTCATAAAGAAATTCCCGCCTTCCCAAAATGATTAGATATTCGATATTGGCTTTTCAATAGCAGTAGCAAGGAAACGGATTTGACCAGTAAGAGGTTAATTGGAATACCCTCGCGTGTCGCAAAAAAGATGTTTTTATTATATTGCAAAATCAATCGAGTTGATTATATTAAAGCTCCCAGTTTACATTAACGACGATAAATCCGAAGTAACTCTGAATATTTTGAAATTGGACGCATTATCTTAATTAATTATAACCATGTTTTATTGAGTTTGACCATTTATAGCAAGATGGTGGTTTCGACAGGCTCACCCACCAATGGCAAACTCATCACCAGCGCTTCAATGAGCAGTTGAATATTTGCGCTGCCCAATCGGGAGGATGTCATCTCCAACCGTTGGATCTGGCTGCCAGCTTCATTTTCATCTACCGCTTTGGCCAGACTTTCGATCTGCGATCGATAATCCACATTGGCAATTTCAGCCCCCAACCCGGCAGCTTGCAGCATTACATCTCGCCACAAACTCTGCCAGAAAATGAAACCCTCGCGCAGACGCATGCGCAACAGGTCGCGCTCCTCCTTGCTAGGGTTACTCAATTTCGTCAGTTTTCCGACAAATTCAAAGCGCTGCGCCAGGTTTTCGCCCAGCAAAGTCAGCAGATGATCTGTCCATTCCTTGCGGTTGGCGTTCAGGGCTTCATCCATATGCAGTTTGAGAGCAATCCCTGGCCGTCCGCCGCTAATGCGTGAGAGCGAGAGTGCATCCGTGTGCGATAGGCTCAGCTTTTCGATCAGGGCATCAGTCAGGGTATCCACCGCAAGCGGGCGCAGCCGAAATAATTCGCAGCGCGAGGTAATCGTGGGCAACAGGTTTTCAGGCGTATCGGCTGTCAGCAATAGGATAGCTTTATCCGGTGGTTCTTCCAGTGTTTTCAGCAGGGCATTCTGAGCGTTCTCGTTGGCTTCCTGAAAACGCAGCAGGATTGCGACGCGCCGGGTGGACTCGTACGGCGTGAGGGACAAGGTGTGCTGCAATTCGCGCACTGAGTCCACCTTGAATTCGCCGCCAATGGTCTCAGCCTGGATAATCGCCAGGTCGGGGAATTGCTGCTGAACCGTCATTTTGCACGGTCGGCACGTGCCGCAAAACTCGCCTGGCGCCGGCGGATTGGCGCACATCAACGCCTGTGCGAAGCGCAGCGCCAGAGTTCGTTTACCCACCCCGGCTGGCCCGGTATATAAATAAGCATGCCGAACACCACCATTGCGGATGTGCTCGCTTAGTAATTTCACAGCCCATTCGTGACCCATTAAATCCCATAACATAGACTGAAATTTTACTCGATTCCTGCGGTACAATCAGCCCGCTATGATGCCAAATAACGACTTTCTTTCCGGATTAAATCCACAGCAACAACAAGCGGTTACCGCCCAGCCCGGCCACATTCTCGTGCTCGCCGGTCCCGGTTCAGGCAAAACCCGCGTTCTCACCCATCGGATTGCCTACCTGATTACGCAATATCACTTATCGCCAGCCAATATACTGGCGGTCACCTTTACCAACAGAGCCGCCAAGGTGATGGAATCGCGCCTGGAAGGGCTGCTGGGTGAGAAACCACAGGGCATCTGGTTGGGGACATTTCACGCCATCTGCGCACGCATTCTCAGACGCGAGGCTGAGCACCTTCCGTTTCAGTCCAATTTTGTGATCTACGATGAAGATGACCAGCAAAGCCTGGTGAAGACCGCCTTGCGTGAACTGGGAATTGACGAGAAGATGTACAAGCCAGCCAGTATTCGCAGTGCCATTTCGACCGCCAAGAACAACATGCAGACACCTGACGATATGACGGCGCGCAATTATCGCGAAGAGGTCAATCTGCGGGTGTATCGCCGTTATCAGGAACTATTACGAAGCTGTAACGCACTCGATTTTGATGACCTGCTGAATGAAGTCGTCAACCTGCTGACAGACAATCAGGCCGTGCGCGAACGCTACAGCCGGCGCTTTGGCGAAATTCTGGTGGATGAATTCCAGGATACTAACATTGCCCAGTATCAAATTCTGCGCATGCTGTCCGTCACTGGAACCAGCATGTTTGTGGTAGGCGATGAAGACCAGTCCATTTACCGTTGGCGCGGAGCCGATTATCGAAACGTTCTGTCTTTTGAGAAGGAGTTTCCGAACTGCCAGAAAATATTGCTCGAACAGAACTACCGATCCACGCAGACGGTGTTGGATGCTGCGCGTGCGGTGATCGATCACAATACCAATCGTACCCCCAAAAGCCTGTTTTCCGACAATGGCAAGGGCGAAGCCATCACCCTATTTGAATCGCTGGATGACAAAATGGAAGCCGATTACGTTGCAGACACCATCCATCAAAACATCAAAGCCCACAAGTGGAAAGGCGGTCAGGTGGCGGTGATGTACCGCACCAATGCCCAATCCCGCTTGCTTGAAGAAGCCTTTCTGAAGGCTAAACTACCCTACCGCCTGGTGGGGGCTCAGCGCTTCTACGGCCGGCGTGAGGTCAAGGATATCATTTCCTATTTACGGCTCGTTTACAACCCTAGCGATGAGGTCAGCCTGATGCGGGTCATCAATGTGCCGCCGCGGGGGATTGGAGAAAAGACCTTCGCCTCGCTGAAGCAGCACGCTCGCGAGATGAATATCACCGCAGGGGATGTGTTGGCAGATCTTGGCAAGCTGGGGCAGGCATCAACACATTTCCCCTGTTTTTCCGGTCGCAGCGCGCTTAGTCTGGCTAAGATTGGCGCCGATTTGAATACCTGGCGTGAAGCATCAACCAGCGGCGTACAACTGACCCAACTCTTTGGACGTATCCTTGATGATACTCTGTATGAAGAATATATAGACGACAACACAGAGGAAGGCCATCAACGTTGGGAAAACGTGTTGGAGTTAGGAAAAATCGCTGCTGAATTTGACGACCGCGGGTTGGAAGATTTTCTCGAGCGGCTGGCGCTGGTCTCCGACCAGGATACGTTGGCCGATGACGTTGAAGCTCCCACCTTGCTGACTTTGCATGCCGCCAAAGGGTTGGAATTTCCAGTGGTTTTCATCACCGGGCTGGATGATGGCTTGCTGCCGCATAGCCGCTCGCTGGAAGATCCAGAAGAGATGGCAGAAGAACGCCGTTTGTTGTATGTGGGGATCACTCGCGCGAAAGACCGCGTTTACCTCACCCGCGCCGACCGGCGCAGCACCTACGGCGGCTATGAAGATGCCACCCCCTCCCGCTTTCTGAAAGATATTCCGACAACCTTGCTAATGCACCAGGGGATGATCGCCACTCAAACCCGCTCCAACCGCACAGGGTTGGAGCGCAAGAGCGAGAATTTTGGCCAGTGGAGTGTTCCGTCGCCTTCGTTTAATTCTTACAAACCAGCTCCGCGCCAGGCGCCTCCTCCTCCGGTGGAGCAGCGTTTTCCTGCAAATAGCCGCGTGAACCATGCCGTATGGGGCGAAGGCATGGTGGTCAAGAGTGTGCTGGAAGATGGCGACGAAACTGTGGATGTCTTTTTTGACAGTGTTGGTTTCAAACGCCTGGCTGCATCATTGGCGAAATTGGAAATTGTGAAGAAACCGACATAGTGAACATCGAATTGAATATTTCCTACTTAGGGTGTTCAAGAAAGTAGCTCAAATTGGAAATTCTCTCGCACGTTGCCGATATTCATGGTCTTCTTGGTAATAATGATCATTGGTCAGCATAACGCCAATAAGCAACCGCCTCAGGAGTGGTCAGAGGAAGATCAGGACATGATGGATCAGGTAGTCATTATGGATGCCTGGGATGAACAAGAACCCTGGAATTAATTCTTCTTAATATCGTAGCAGCAATTTAGTTGGAAAAATGAATTTACCGGATCGTATCCACAATATATTCCAAAAATACGCCGAAACCCTTCAATTCGCTCGCCAACCCCATCAATTCGCGGATGCTCGGCCCACGCGGCTGACCAACTCGGTCGAATAAGAAATTCAAATCAGTTGGAATTTTCGTGTAATAGCTATTGTTCCACAGGCGCTGCATCACCGGACTGAAAAAACCAGGGCGCTCAAACCCGGCATCCTGAGGGTTTTGCGCGGCCATGTAACGCACCGTCACTGGCTTGCCAATCTGTTCTGCCAGGTATGCCCGGGTTGCTTCCTGGCTGTCCACCAACCCGGAAGCATATCCGCTCCATTCGCCGCCAATGTATACATCGGTGACGCCCAGCCCTACTTCCGGGCCAATCCCTCCTGCGTACACCAGCACCGAGCAGTAACCAAAACCAGTCGTTCCATCTAATTCCAATCGGAAGGGATATTCTCCCACCAGAAGCATTTTTTGCCAGGTTATAGCGTGCGCGAACTCGTTGTTGTAATCCGTAGTGGATGAAACCAGGTTGTCGTCCCCGTATATATCCAGGAAGGCTTGCCAGGCAGTCTTCAGAGTTGCGTAGCCTTCGCGATTCAGCCAGCCCTCTACTATTTGACCGGCGGCTGCCTCATCCAGACAGGTGACCGGCAATGTTGCCGGGTCAAGTGTAGGAAGCGGGGTTGCTGTGCCGGTGGGGAGCAGGATGGGAGTCAGTGTGGCCTGCATCGGTTCACTTTCAGTCGAAGCAGTAATCCTGTCCAATTCAGTCGAACAGGCGGTGAGAAGAATCAAAGCAAGAAAAGCAATAATCCGAAAGGCCATTTACTGATTATATCCTTCAATCAATTATCGCTATTTAGTAATATGATAACGTCCCAAGTCCAGCCCACTCGGTTGAAAGAAATGCTAGAATGGGTCGAGAATGGTCTCAGGGTAAGGATTTTGTCGGATAACTGGTAGTTTTAGGACAATTAAAAAGCCCCGCTCTGAAAATCAAAGCTGGTAAATTTTTTATTCGTGCCCTTTTAATTTCTCAGCACCAGGTAATTTCCCGGCTAGTTTTTGCGGACTGTGAATGAGAAGCGGTAAATGTTCCGGGCAAATGTGATAGGTTTGTCCCT
>JBAWYZ010000116.1:0-7184 GCA_037143255.1 Leptolinea sp.
ACGTAGCACGCCCATTTGCAATAGGAATATTTCATCAAATGCGATGCGGCGGCGGGCGTCATCCAGGTCTTCCTGGGTATCCGGGAAATGGACTTGCAGCAGGGCATTCCACAATGGGGCTAAATTCGCGTCCAGTCGAACGGGTTCAGGCAGGTAATCGGCTACGCGGCGGGCGTTAAAATCCACCGTCTGTTTCATTATTCGCCGCATAAACTTCTGCGTGATACCGGCTGTCAGCGGGTAAACCGGGCTGATGCGGTTGGTGGAAAGATTATCTGCTTCCAATGGCTCAATTTCAGGACTATCCATCATCAGGCGGCCGAGATATTGCTTGATCACCCCGCTTACGGAAACCTGGTCACCGGGATGGTATTGATTCAATAAAAAGCGGCGGTTGAACCAGGTGATGCGTAGATTCCCGGTCGTATCGCCGATCACGGCTTCAATAATGCTGACCTTTCCGCTGCGGGCATCCCGCGCGTGAATAGATTGGATGGTTCCAATTACGGTGAGCTGGTCACCAAACATGATGCGATTGATGGTCTTAGCCTGGCTGAAATCGTGATAATCACGCGGAAAATTATAGAGCAGGTCTTTGAGAGTATAGAGATTCAGGTTGCGCAGTTTTTTGGATGTCTCATCGCCAATGCCGTTGATGACCGTTAGCGGAGCATTCAATGTAACCGGCGTCACAGAATCAGGTAGACGCGATCCGGGCGTGGCACGCCGCGGAGTAGGCGTTTCTTTTTTGACAAGAACCGCGGGCGCTTGAGGTGGTTTTGGCGGACTGTAGGGAGCCGGAGTGGGTGGCTGGACAGTCTCCTGCGCCCTTTGTGGGACATCTGGCCGCGTTTCTACCGGTTTAGGCGGGAGTGGGGTAGTTTGTACTGGAGGAACCGGTCTTTTGACCTGCTGCGGGCGGTTTTCCTGTGGCGGGGGGGTTGGAACACCCATCATTACAATATTCAGCTCCTGGATGATGTCCTGGCGCCGACCGATTTCTGCAGAGCTGTATTCCTCCAGCAAATCTGTTACCGACTGGATGATATCAGCAGGGATGGCCATGTTCCGGGCTTCGTTTTCCCAGTAAGGAACAACTTTATGCAAACCGCCGATAATGGCGGTATTTTTAAAACCGCGTTCTTTTTCTAAATTCAGGAATTTCGATAGGGATTCAACAATAGATGGCATAAGAAAATTTTACCTTAATTCTTAATTAAAATCTGATAATCATGAATTCAGGACTACCCAAAATTGATTCCCTTTGTATAAGCAGAGGAAGTGTACAATGAGATTAGTTCACTGGAGGAAATATGGCTTTAGTTTTAATAAGCGGTGGTAACGGATTAATCGGTAAGGCTCTTGTACATACTTTGAATCAGCATGGCCATAAAACGCTCGTTTTGACCCGCAATCCACAAAAGACTTCCATCGCAAGCGAAAATGTCTATTGGGATGGCATCCATCCTGAAGTATGGACAGAGTGGGTGGGTAAAGCGGATTGGATCATCAACCTGGCTGGTGAAAATATCGGGGCGAAACTGTGGACCTTTGATAGACTACGGGAAATCAGGGAAAGCCGGGTATTCACCGGAGAATTATTGACGGAAGCAGTGTTGCGGTCGTCACGCAGGCCGTCGGTTTTCTTGCAGATGTCAGCCATTGGCTATTACGGCGTTCAAAGAGAAAATGATATCGAGGCATGGGACGAAACCCAACCATCCGGGAATGACCGCCTTTCAGCCATTTGCCGGGACTGGGAGGGCAGTTCAGAAAAAGTAGAAAGTTTGGGCGTCCGCCGTCTGGTCGCTCGGACGGGTCTGGTTTTGGCTAGGAAAGGCGGTGTTTTGCCGAAATTGGAAATGCCATTCACGTTCTTTGGCGGAGGGCCGGTAGGGAGCGGCAGGCAAGTTTATTCCTGGATTCATATTGATGATCTAGTGGAAGGTATGTTGAATTTGCTGGAAAATCCAAAAGCCCATGGCGCATATAATTTCACAGCGCCGAATTCGGCTACTAATGCAGAATTTGGAAAAAGTATAGGGCAGGTTCTTCACAGGCCGTACTGGCTGCCTGTTCCAGCATTTGCATTTCGGCTGGCTTTAGGAGAAATGTCCACGTTAATTCTGGATGGTCAAAGAGTGGTTCCCGGTCGTTTAACAACTGAATTGGGATTTCAGTTTATTTATCCATTATTGTTGGATGCCCTCAAGCAAATCCATTCCTATTAAAAAGCAAATACTTATTTCCCATTGCTCTAATAATGGTTGGGGGGTAGCGAAACAACCAGCATTCTTTTAGCCTCAGCTCGGGCTGGTATAATTTGCCCGAGAAAAATTTGGCGCAGGGATGTGCTTTCCTTAAGGTGGAGGTCAGTGTGAATATAGACGAACAAGTCGCATTATTTATGCAGGGAACTGAATATGGGGATAAATCTTTAGAGCAGGCGATGGCGAAAGAATTAAAAGAACGCCTGTTGGAAGCAGAAAAAGAAAAACGACCGTTACGGGTGTATTGCGGATTTGATCCACGCAAGGCTGACCTGCACCTCGGCCATACTGTCCCCATGAATAAATTACGTCAATTCCAGGATTGCGGACATGAAGTCACATTTCTGATTGGCAATTTCACGTCTTTGATCGGTGATCCTTCGGATAAAGATATTCTCCGGCCGCAGTTGACTCCGGAGGAAGTGGCTGAAAATGGCCGTACTTATGCCGAACAAGCTTTCCGCATATTGGATCCCCAAAAAACCCTCATTCGTTACAATGCGGATTGGCTCTCCAAACTTACTTTTGAAGACTTGATCAAACTGGCATCCAATTTCACCATTCAACAGTTTCTCACCCGGGAGAATTTCAAATTACGCTGGGAAAAAAGTGATGCAATCTACCTGCATGAAACTTTCTATTCAATTATGCAGGGATACGATGCTTATGCCATGCGCTCTGATGTACAGATTGGCGGTACTGATCAATTGTTTAATATTGTGACTGCCGCTCGCAAGTTGATGACCTATAAAGGCGAAAAGCCCAATATAGCCATCATTCTGGGGATTCTTCCTGGAACAGATGGGTTGGTAAAAATGAGCAAATCGCTTGGAAACCATATTCCCATCAATACAAATGCTGAAGATATGTTTGGTAAGGTGATGAGCATTCCGGACGCGGCCATGCCCACCTATTCCCGGTTGGTAACGCGCTGGACTCCCGCGGATATTCTGGCGATAGAAAATGGGGTTAAGGACGGTTCTCTGCATCCACGTGATGCAAAAATGAAACTTGCGCTGGAAGTTACAGCCACATTCTACGGGGAAGTCGAAGCCAGTCACGCCCAGGACGCGTTTATCAAACTCTTTCAGAAACATGATATTCCAGACGAGATGCCCGATTTTGTCACAACAGCTGATCAATCATTGCTGGATATTTTGGTGGCAAGCGGACTGGTTGCTTCAAAGAATGATGGAAGGCGCCTGGTTGAGCAAAAAGGCGTCAAACTGGACGGACAGGTTTTGTCTGATGGGAAAGCATCCTTACCCAATGCCGGTGTTTTACAGGTTGGTAAGCGCCATTTTGTACGGATAAAATTTTCGTAATTCAGATAGCGGTTTCTATTTCTGGATCACAGAATTTAACAGATCCGTTCCAATTGCGGTTGCGGTTTCAGCGGTATTGCCTTCCAAAACAACAACCAGAGCGATAGGAGTTCCCTGCCAATCCGGTTGTGTTCCACCTACAAACCAGTGCGTCCCGCCATCTGCTGTTGGAACGCTGGCAGTTGTATGCCAGAATGGGATTACACCGTCAGTCAAAAAGCTGATGGCGTTTGAGATTCCTTCGGTTGTAAATACCTGACTCTTTTGACCGGATGGAAGAATTACCCATCCCTGGGCCGGGGTATTGACGGCTATTGCTATTCGCGGCGCCGGGCGCACACCATTGGCAGAAATTGATGATGCAGCGATCGCCATTTGAAGTGGTGTAATCGTTATATCCACATCCCCAATGATGGTTTTAACACGGTCTAATTCTCGCAGTGGACTGGCGAGCGCTTGTGGTAGCGCCAGCTCTGGCTGGTCAAAAAATCCAGCTGATCGGTAAATCTTTTCCAACTGGTTGACAGGAAGCCTTTCCAATAAATCCAGAACAGACCCGGGGCAACCAGCGCTCAATACCTGACCCCAATTAGGTTTGTCACCAGGAAGCAGGGCGCAATTAAAGTCGTTGAGAGCAGTCCGAGTGGGTTTGACAGGCAATGGGGAAGATTCCGTTTGAGATGCCAGGATAAACGGCACAATAGCGGTTCCGGCCGGGTATGCGCCTTGAGTTGCCCGGTTAAGTAAGGGACTGTCTCCACTTGTCGACCACTCCAACCAGTTTTTATCCAATGAGGTTGGGTCAAAGGCGGGCTGCGAAGATATGGCAAGGATTTCGCCAGTGGCAGCGTTCATCAAAATGGCTGCCCCCTTTTTGCCTTGAATGGCCAGATCTGCTTTTTTTTGCATTTCAAGGTCAATACTGAGCCGGATATCCAAACCCTGCGGCGGCTGCCCATAAAGCATCTGGCTGGACCAGATCTGCATGGATGGATTTCCTTTTACCCCACGCAGATATGCATCGTAAGCTTGTTCCAGTCCGCCTAATCCGTAAATTGGATGTGAATAGCCTGCTGTAGTAGACAGGCCGGGAATGAGATACTCGCGAACGTAATCTCCGGAAACACCAATAGAACGGTTAATCGGCTGACTGGTACGATCGACCAGAGATCCGCGCAAAACATAGCGTTCCGCAATTATGCGGCGGGGATTATCCCCCCGGTCCGAAAGATCAGATGACCGAATAACCGACCACCAGCCAGAAGTTAAAGCAACGGCTGTCAGCCCAGTCAGAATGATCGCACCGGTTACAAGGTAAGGTTCTACCCGGATGGCGGAAACAGACTGCCGGCTGGATTGCTGGGAAATTGCCAGCAGCATCCACACACTAATGAACCCGGTCAACAGTGATGAACCGCCATAAGAAACAAAAGGCAGGGTTACGCCGCTGAGCGGTAAAAGGCGTAAATTCCCACCAATGATGAATATACTTTGAACAGTAAAATAAATGGATATTCCGGCTGCCAGATTTCGGCGATACGTATCTGTGGAATGTAAAGCTGCGGCGAATCCACGGCTGAATAGAAGGGCAATGACCGTTAACATGCCAATAACACCGAATAACCCGGTTTCTTCCGCGATGGCAGCAAAGATAAAATCTGATTGCGCAACCGGAATTATTCCTGGGCTGCCTAATCCCGGTCCGCGTCCAAAAACACCGCCACTGGCTACGGCGATGATGGATTGGACGATTTGGTAAGACCGCCCGGACGGATCCAGCCACGGATTAATCCATGCATCCACCCGAACACGGATTACATCAAAAAGCTGATAACCCAGGAATCCGGCAGCAACAATGATAACCAGGCTTAAAATCAAGATTCGGCGTTTTCCGGTTGCAAAATAGACAACGAAAGTAAAGATTAAAATGAATATTGTAGCTGTGCCGAGGTCGCGCTGAGCAAATAAGATCAATAAAGCAGTCGCCAGAATAACAAAAGCAGGCATCAGCCATTGAAGCAAGCCAAGCCGCTGTAACTTTAAATCCGCCAGGTATGCTGACAGGTAAACGATCAGCAATAGCTTTAATGGCTCAGTCGGTTGGAGGTAAATCCCGAACCCTCCTAACCATAAATGCGGACCGTTACCGCCAGGGTAAGTTCCTACTACAAATGTCAAAGCAGCTAATACCAGTCCGCTAGCCAGCCAGAGATATTTATAGCGGCGTAAATAATCCAGAAAAACCGGTTTCCCAGAAAGGAAAAACAGAACGCTAAGACTGATAGCCAGCCAAATTGTCTGTCGCAATCCAAAATCGGTCGAGAGACGCCAGATTTCCAGCAAACCCCAACCGACCAGAAGCATGATCAATGGAAAGATATATGGATCGCGATCTGGCAAGGACTTGTTGAGTTTATGAAAAACAACCGATGAACCAACCAGCCAGACCAAAAATCCGCCCCAGTGCTCCCAACGGTACGCCACCATCCAGGAATGGTACCGGGCAGCCGGAGAAAGGGTTATGGCGAGGGCATAAAAGAATAAAAACCACCCTGCCAGGGTAAGAAGCCGATTTTCGACCTGGCTATTAAAAGATGACGAGGTAGGAAAAATGTGATTCAACTGGGCAGGTATTTGTCCACCAGAAGATGGAGTTTATGACGAGTGACACTGGGAATACTGCCTGGATTTGTGATAATGGCATCTTTCAAGGCAGACTCGCAACCGCATCCCCGGTTATCCGGCAATAAAGCCAACAGATTCTCAATAGCCTTCTGAGCGGCTTCGGTATTTTTATTCAAAGTCCGGATAACCATCTCAACACTCACCGGCTCGGTAGAAGTGCGCCAAACGTCATAATCCGTGACATGCGCCATAGTGACATAGCACATTTCCGCTTCGCGGGCCAGAAAAACTTCCGGGCAGGCAGTCATGCCGATGATCGACATTCCCCAAGCACGGAAAATATTTGATTCGGCCCGGGTGGAGAAACGCGGTCCTTCGACTGTAATCAACGTGCCGCCTGCGTGAGTTATCGCGCCCGTTTGTGAGACCGCTTGAAATACAATGGCTGTCAAATCTTCACAGAATGGATTGGCGGTGCCTACATGGCCTACCATTCCATCACCAAAAAAGGATTGTTTACGTCCGCTGCGGGTGAAATCAAAAACCTGATCGGGAATGACGATATGCCCGGGAGCGTAATCTTCCCGCAACGAACCACAGGCGCTGATGCTGACAATTTGTGGAATGCCCAGTGATTTCAAGGCGAAAATGTTTGCCCGATAATTTACTTCTGTCGGGGTGATGGTGTGCCCTAGTCCGTGGCGGGCAAGGAAAGCAACCCGTTTACCAGCCAAAGTTCCAACAATAACAGGCGAGCTGGGTTTCCCGAAGGGAGTTTCAATTTCAAAAGTTTCCACATCTTTCAAGGATGATATTGCATAAAGACCAGATCCGCCGATAACGCCTAAAATAGGTGGGTTTGACATAATTCCTCCAGAAGAATGACTGTGAACATTAATCTGAATCATAGCACAACAATCTGAAACCCTTATGAGTTAGAATTTCATCTATAAAATTTACGATT
>JBAWYZ010000117.1:0-7160 GCA_037143255.1 Leptolinea sp.
GAATATATTACTGCCCATGAACCAGGAACGGTTTTAGATTTAGGCTGTGGAACCGGAACGAATTGCCTTACACTCGCCCAGGCAGGTTGGCAGACTACCGGTGTGGATTTTGCTCCTAAAGCCGTTCTCTCTTCAAAGCGCCGTTTTGCAAAAGCAAGTATGCAGGGAATTTTTCTACTGGCGGATGTTTCCCGCCTAAAAGGGATGGATAATACTTTTGATCTGATATTGGATATGGGGTGCTACCATGTTCTTCCAACCCCTTCCCGGCAGGATTATCAAGCTGTTGTAAACCGGGTCCTTAAGCCCGGAGGCAATTTCCTGCTTTTTGGGCATATGTGTTCATTCTTTAATCCAAACAGCCAAAGATTAACCGAGGAATGCATTGACCAATTTCAGCAATTTCTTGAACTCCAGCATCGCAAAGATGATTGTGAGGACCGCCGGGGAAGAAAGGGCGTCTGGTTGTGGTTCAAGAAGCCCGGCAAATGAATTTTTCCATGCGCCAGGCGGGCTCATCTACTTTTTGGACTATCCCTTTTTCATCGCGATATGACCACCGGCCGGCCTCCTGGGCAACCACCTGATAACCAAGTTGTCTGTAAAGTCGGCGTGCGGCATAATTCGTTTTCCCAACATTCAGGGTAACCCAGCAAAATTTGCGCCGCACAAGGTCATCTTCAAAAACCTGGATCAGTCTGGTTCCCAGCCCAGAACCGCGGTAGGGTGGGCGGATGCGTAAAGAGTACATGTAAGCACGCGAACAGCCGTCCGCTAATTCCTTACGTTCGGCAGTTAATTGAATGAAAACCTGGCCAATAATTCCTACACCTGGTTTATCTGCTACCCAAAGGATGGAAGAACCAATTTGGGAACGCTCGAACTCAACGAGATAGCTTTCCCGGTAGCGGGAGTACTCGCCATCCCATTCCAGGGCGGGTAAATCGGCTTTGCATAAGCGCCGAATTTGAACGGTTTCAACCCAGCGGGTAGTGTCTGTCAGCGTGTCCATTAGTCAGCGGGCTTTGCTTAATTCAAGCCGCGTAATAATTTTGTGCAGGAAAAGTTCTTCTTCTTCCCGGCTCTTGATTTCACCATTCAGCCAGGCAGCCCGCAGGGAATCCAATATCAAACGATAATTTGGTCCGCGGGCCAATCCCATTTTTTCCAGGTAGCGGCCGTTGATGGAAGGATGTATCTTTTTCCAGGTATCCAGGTAATTCCCAATTATTTTCGCTCCAGGCGAATCAGAATTCAGGGCTGCAACGGATTGCATGGAAGATGTTGGCAGACTATCAAGAAGTTTCACAACTTCTGATATTGAAAGGTGTGGCAGAGAGTCGATTTGAGATTGCAATCGTGATGCACAAGTGATTTCCTTGACGATTTCGCAGGGCAGCTTAAAGCGCAGGCAGGCTGATTCCAAAGCTGCTGAATGGAGCCGGATGAGAAAGGCCAGCCAGCAGTTTTCCAGTTTGACCTGATGCAAATTGCCAGCAGCCTTTTCTGCCGGTGAATTGACCAGCGTAATCCAATCTGCAAGCTGATCTCTCCCCCAATGCAGATGGGGGAATATTGGTTCCAACAAGCCTAATTCCTGCAGACGGCCAAAAACAGCAGGCGGATTCTCTTCCAGAAAAATCAGATTGAATTCGTGCCGGATGCGATCTCCAGAGACTTGACGGAGCATATCTTTGGCTTCTGTAATCAATTGCAGGGTTCTTGCCTCAATATGAAACCGAAATCTTTGTTCAAATCGAGTTGCCCGCAGCATACGGGTGGGGTCATCCACAAAGGAAAGCGAATGTAACGCTCGAACCTGCTTCTGTTTTAGATCGGTCATCCCGCCCCAGAAATCATACAGTTCGCCGTGGTGAGGGTCATCAAGCCGCATGGCCATGGTGTTGATGGTGAAATCACGCCGGTGCAGGTCCAGTTTGATGCTGCTGCGTTCCACCGTCGGTAGCGCAGTTGGATATTCGTAAAATTCCGTCCGGGCACTGATGAAATCCAGCGTATCCGGTAGTTCATTCGACATCAACGGGAAAGAATCGGCGATTTGTATGACTAGATCGGCGGTAATTTCTCCAATCTGCCATTTTGCAGTGCCGAAACGGCTGTGGCTTACTACTCGCCCACCGAATTTGCTACTCAGCGAACGAGCCAACCCGATGGCGTCACCTTCAACCACGATATCGAAATCTTCGCCTGGGCGGTCAAGCAATAAATCACGCACAAACCCGCCAACGATATACAGAGGCAGATGGCGCTCTTCAGCCGTCTTTGTAATTGCCCGGATTAAGGCGAGTCTTGCGGGTGGGAGCGAGGCTTCCAATTTACTGGTAAGGTTGATGTGCCCGGGCAAACTAGCTTCACCGAACCGCAGGGTTTTAAGCAAATCGGTACGGGTGACAATCCCAATCACTTTTTTCTTTTCCGGGTCAACAACGGGAATTTGTCCCCAACCGGTTTTTGTCATTACATCTTGCAATTGTTCAATCGGATCATCCGGTGAAACAGTCACTTCGCCAGTTTCCATGAGGCTGGATATAGGCAAATTGAGGTTGTGGGAGATTGCGCGGTCAACTGCCCGACGGGTTAATAAACCAACTACTTTGCCGTCATCCACTACGGGATAACCTTCGTAGCCATATTTTTGCATCAAACTTAAGGCTTGCTGGGTGGAGGTGGTTGGAGTGATAAGCAAAGGCCGGCGTGACATAATTTTGCGGACCCGGATGGAAGGCTGCACCATAGTTGGCAGGATGCCCTCCAGGCGTGTGCAGGTATCAACCAGTAGCAGTTTTAGCGCTTCTGGTGTAGTTTCACCATCCGGGTGCAAGAGGGCGGCGCTGGCGCGCTCGTGACCACCACCGCCAAACTCGCGCGCCAGGCGGGCGACATCAATCCGGTCGCTGGTGGAACGAGCGATTAGCCGGACGCCATCCCGCATGGTCACCAGAACGATAAGTGCATCAGGGTCTAATAGATCACGTAGTTTATGGGCTATGGATGATATTTCTTCATTCATATCTTCGACATGGCTGCTGGCAATAATTACAGTATGACCGTGAATATGGAGGGTTTTTGCGGAAAGGAGCAGGCGGTCATACAATTGGCGCTGCGTAGGGGATAGCGGCGGGTTAAGAAATTCCGCCGCAATTTTCAAACTTGCTCCCTGATCCAATAGATAGGCGGCCGCGCGCACATCGCGGGCAGTAGTGGATGCGTACGACAGCGATCCGGTATCTTCGTAGATTCCCAGCAATAAGAGAGTTGCCTGTGTCTGATTGATTGAGCTGTTTTGATCCCGCAAGTGTTCGGCGAACAAAGTAGTGCAAGCTCCCACTTTATCGAGGGAGAACTTCCAGCTGGGGGAAGCATTTGGCTTTTGGTTATGATGATCAATTACGTGAACGGGGGTATTTGGGTGCATACCTTTCACAGTCACCAGAGATTGTGTGTCGACGAGAATAATTGAATCCACTATTTCGCCAGATAAATCCTGCTGCTCCACGAATGGAAGCTCCGCCCCGTATAAATTGAGAAAAGAATGTACATTTCGGTTCAAGCGGGGAGGCAGCACGGGAATGACGCCTTCGTTAATTAAGGCTGCCCCAAGCAGAGATGCAAGGCCATCAAAATCAGCCTGGTCGTGAGTCAGAATAAGTTGCATACGTGTATTTTATGCTAAAACTGTTTTGTCTGTTGAATTCAATTAGAAACTAAAATCCGGACGTTTTCACAAAGAAATTGGAAAGATAATACAATAGCAGTATGAACAATTTATCCAAAGAAGAAATCTCGCGCTATGCCCGGCAAATTGTCCTACCCGAAGTTGGGTTGGACGGGCAAAGAAAACTCAAAGCATCCTCTGTATTGATTGTAGGCGCTGGAGGATTGGGATCGCCTGTGGCGCTCTATCTGACTGCGGCGGGAGTTGGACACATCGGCATTGTGGATTATGATGCCGTAGATAAAGGAAACCTGCATCGCCAGGTATTACATTCAAACCGCAAGGTGGGCTTCCCGAAAGTTGAATCAGCAACTGCGCGGTTGACTGACTTGAATCCGGATATCCAGGTGGATGGTTACAATGAAGTGTTCAATGCTTCAACCGCATCGCGAATTGCTGATGGCTACGATTTGCTGGTAGACGCCAGCGATAATTTCCCTACCCGCTATCTAATTAATGATCTATGCGTTCTAACACAACGTCCATTTGTGCACGGGTCAGTCTATCGTTTTGAAGGACAAGTAACAACTTTCGTGCCTGGAAGTGGCCCTTGTTACCGCTGCATTTTTCCAACACCTTTGCCGGCGGAGTCAGTGAGTAGTTGTGCAGTTTCAGGTGTGCTGGGGGCGGTTCCCGGAATAGTGGGAACACTGCAGGCTGCTGAAGTCCTCAAAATTTTGCTCGGGGTTGGCGCCCCTTTGATAGGGCGTTTACTTTTGATCGATTCGCTGGACTTGAGTTTTCAAACCGTCCAGTTTTCGAAGAATCCCGCCTGCTCCATTTGCGGGGAAAAGCCAACCATTTCCCAATTGATGGATACAGAAGCCTTTTGCGGATCGATGATTCTTGCTGGCCAACCAGCTTTCGGCCCGCAAATTTCGGCGCCTGAGTTACAGACTAAAATACAAAGTTATATTCCACTGCAAATCCTGGATGTACGCGAACCGGGTGAGAGGCAAATTTCCGATATTTTCGGTGCGAACCATATCCGCCTGTCCGATCTAAAGGGACGGGTGAAGGAATTGAACCCGAGTTTGGACACAATCGTCTACTGCCGCAGCGGAATCCGCTCGATGAAAGCGGTGGGCATATTACAAGACGCTGGTTTTTCAAGAGTTTTTAATCTTCGCGGCGGAATCAATGCCTGGGTGCAGGAAATTGATCCTTCGCAAGTAATTTATTGAGGAAATTTTGACAATGAAGAAAATAATCCTGGCTGTTATGGCTCATCCTGATGACGAGACTTTTGGTATTGGTGGAACCCTGGCGTTGTATTCGCGGCGCGAAGTGGATGTATATCTGGTCTGTGCTACTCGTGGCGAGGTGGGTGAAATGCCGGAAGAAATGATGGCCGGGTTCAATACCATCGCCGAAAAACGTGAAGCCGAATTGCGCTGTGCGGGAGATATTCTTGGTTTGAAATCGATCTATTTTTTGGGCTACCGTGATTCCGGTATGCCCGGCACGCCGGACAACCTGCATCCGCAAGCGTTGGCTGCTCAGCCAGTTGAACAGGTTGCTGAAGAAATTGCCCTGTACATCCGCAAGTTGCAACCGCAGGTCGTCATCACTTTCGACCCGATTGGTGGCTACCATCACCCGGATCATATCGCCGTTCACTATGCCACTGTGAAAGCATTTGATCTGGCCAGTAATATCCAATTTGTTTCGGAAGGCCATGAACCCTTTTCACCCCAAAAACTCTATTTTCAAACTATGTCGCGCGGGTTTTTGCGATTTGCTGTGCGATTTTTGCGTTTAATCGGGCGCAATCCCAGAAAGTTTGGCACAAATGGGGATATTGACCTGCAATCCATCGCAGAGGTGAATTTTCCTATCACCGCCCGGATCAATTGCCGTGACGTTGCTGATATCAGGGATGCGGCGTCTGCCTGTCATGCCAGCCAGGGAGGTGCAAGTATGGGGGGCGGAATTGTCGGGTGGATAAGACGACAGTTTGGGTATACCGAAGTGTTTATGCGGGCAGTTCCACTTCCGAGTGAAGGGGAGAGGGAGACGGATTTGTTTGAGGGGGTTGGGTAGAACGGTGGGGGCTTAAAAAGCGATCCATACCCAATCCATTCCCGGTTGTATTTATCAACTTGACAAAGCTGAGTTTTACTCTTTCCTGAAACGGTTATCTTTTATTGCAAATGGTAAATACAGCAGCAGGCAAAGAATGATAGCTATTGCTTCCATCGAAAGTAGGTACCAGGGATGTGGCCCTAGAAAATCCAAAAGGCAGGGGGTTGGTAGCTTACCCTGTGTATAGAGGTAGTTACTGCCAATCTGACTGTTTACCCAGGCACAAAACAGCCAGTAGATGTTGGTGATGCCAATTACCCACGGGAGCGACTTTAAGTGGGGCCGAAAACCTTCAACGGATGACATGTAAACAATTGCGATGATTATTGCACCATGTAATGTGAAAAATTCAATGAAACGAAAGTGCGGGAATCCATACTGCATCAGATCAGGGGTCAGCAGCGCCATGGCGGCTCCAATGGAACCCAAAAAATATACCCATTCAAAATACTTTTGGTTGCGCCAGATCAATAATAACGGCATAGTCCACGAGGTGACGCTGCACAACCACAGTGGCAGCATCCCCTGCATGCTCCAACTGCCAATAGCCCACATCCAGATTTGCCAGGAAGCCTCGCACCCATAGATCAAAGCCAGCAAGCCCCAGCAGGTGGCATTTTTGGCGGATGTTGTCCAAAAATTGCGGAAGCGGTAGATTGTCAGGCAAAATACCGCAACGATGGCAAGTGAAATCAAATGGTATTTTCCAAAAAGGACAAAAGCTTCTCCGGTGTAATCGCGAGCGAAGAAATCTGAAATCATGTATATAATTCTACTAGTTTATTACTTGCCATACATCCTAGAAAAATCGTGAGTATGTTCACTTCCGAAATCACCCGACATGCGGGCGAATTCGGAAAGCATTTTTGACTAATTGTTACCCTTCTACCTCGATGCGATTCACCAAAATCTGTGAGCCGTTATAGTCAGGCACATTACTCAGCAATGTGCCATAAAGATGAACTATTTTGCCGCTATCGCGCAGCTGCTCGATCTGGGACTTTACTGCCGGGTCCATAGAATCGATGCCAAAATAGATAAACTGTCCCAAATCCTGCCGCTCGAAGTAGTCATCAAATTGTGCGCCGGGCTCCGTACTCTTGATGACGCCCCACCAGTCTGCTATTTCTTCTGAAGTACCTGGCGGCATGTAGCCGCCTGAGGCTTGTTCTTCTGCGCCGCCACTTTCTTTTGGTCCACCCCCGCCGCTTACTCCTACGAACATAGCTAGTGTTGGGCATTTTTGCTCTGCAGGACAACATTCACCGCGGTAATAAGCCCACTCTTCACAGGCGCTGCCATCCGGAAAAATACATAGTCCGTTTTGGACACCAATGGC
>JBAWYZ010000118.1:0-7089 GCA_037143255.1 Leptolinea sp.
CCCGTAGATAATGTTATCCCCCAATATCAAGACTACCGGTTCACAATTAATGAATTCCCGGCCAATAATGAATGCGTCCGCTAATCCGCGCGGACTGGGTTGCTCGGCAAATTCAAAGCGCATCCCCCACTGCGAGCCATCCCCCAGCAGCCGCTCGAATGCTTCCATGCTTTCCGGCGAAGTGATGATCAACACCTCGCGAATTCCAGCCAGCATCAAAGTTGAAAGCGGGTAATACACCATTGGTTTATCATATACCGGCAGCAATTGCTTGCTCATGGCAATTGTCAAAGGGTAGAGGCGGGTGCCATTTCCGCCGGCTAAAATAATTCCTTTCATGCTGCTGTTCCTCCCCGCCGTGTGTAATTTTGATGCATCCAATCCTGGTAACCTGCCTGGCCGGTGATATTGTGAACCAGAGCTAAATTGGATAAATACCATTCAACTGTCTTGCGTAAACCTGTCTCCAAAGAATGCCTGGGAGACCATCCCAGTTCATGGTGAATTTTGGTGATATCCATGGCGTAGCGCCGGTCGTGTCCAGGGCGGTCTGCCACGTACTTAATTAATTTGGTATGTGGTTTATGTTGCGAATTGGGAACCAGTTCATCCAACAGGTTGCAAATGGTTTCCACAATTGTCAGGTTGGCAGGCTGGTTTGCCCCGCCGATATTGTACGTCTCACCTGGCCGTCCATGGGAGATGATTTTCTCAATCGCCTCACAGTGATCTTCCACATACAACCAATCCCGAATTTGCTGACCATCACCATATACGGGTATTTTTTGGCCGCTGAGTGCATTCAAAATCACGAGTGGAATCAACTTTTCAGGAAACTGATACGGGCCATAATTATTCGAGCAATTGGATATGGTAACGGAAAGTCCATAAGTATGCCCGTATGCCCGCACAAGATGGTCGCTGGCGGCTTTCGAAGCCGCATAGGGGGAATTGGGTGCATATGGGGCATCTTCCGCCCAGGCGGGTTCGCCGGGCTTCAGGCTTCCAAAAACCTCATCTGTGGAAATATGATGAAACCGAGCTTTCTCTAACTGGATTTTCTTTTCACCCAACCAATACTCTCTTGCGGCTTCTAATAGCGTTGCTGTACCGATCACATTGGTTTCCACAAATTGCATTGGCCCTAGAATAGACCGGTCTACATGGGTTTCGGCTGCAAAATGAACGATTGTATCAATTTCTTGTTCTTTGAGAATCGCATCTACTTGTTGCCGGTCACAGATATCCCCCTGCACAAAGTGATACCGGGGATTGCCTGACAGGCCGCTCAGGTTCTCGAGGTTTCCGGCATAAGAGAGCAAATCCAGATTGGTTACACAGACATCTGGCCGGGTTTCGGTGATGGTATGCAGAAAATTGGACCCGATAAAACCAGCCCCGCCAGTCACCAACCAATTCGTCATATTTCCTCCGAAATAACTATCTTGTGTTTCACACTGAATTATAGTAGAGATTTGCTTTTTTCCTTTCATGAAAATTTGCAACCGCGGTAAATTAATGTATAATAGTAGATAGGCAGATTGGATTTATTTTTCTGTAGGTTTATTTCTACAGGTTGCCTTCTATATGAAAATGAAATGTGTAATGAAGGATCATCCCTCCCAAGCTGGGAGTAGAAATTGGTAGCGCCGCAAGCAGGTTGCGAAAGTTTATTTGTTTTTTTGATTTAGCAGGCAGCCCTGCTTTTACAGCAATCGGAAACAGGTTTTTAGAGATACCCGTTGGAATTGCTGTACCTTAATAGCCATCAATTCTGCTTATCAGCACAGCGGAGGGCGCGTAAACAGGCAAGGCTTGTTTGCTTCAGTGTAGGTCTAATTATTCACGACTTTTCATTTTGAAGGCGGTCGGCTTAATTTTTCACCGGGAAATTTGCTATGCCACTTATCACCGCTCTGACATCGCAAAAACGCAACCCTAACCGTCTGAACGTTTTTCTAGATGGTGATTTTGCATTTGGCGTTGAGCGAATAGTTGCCGCCTGGTTATCAGTTGGTGATGAAGTTGACTCGGAAAAAATTCAGGCAATTTTGCAAAAAGATGAACTTGAAAAGGCGTATAACCGCGCACTTCGGTTTCTCGGCGTTCGGGTGCGCTCCGTGCATGAAGTTTCCGTCCGGTTGGAAGAAGCCGGGTACAGCCCCGATGCGATTGAAAAAACGGTCCAGAGATTGCAATCTGCCGGGTTACTCAGCGATACTGAATTTGCTCAAACCTGGGTGGAAAACCGTTGTACATTCCGTCCGCGGGCGAAAAGAGCGCTGGTTCTTGAATTACGACAAAAAGGAATTATTGATAACGAAATTCAGTCGGCAGTTCGCAACCTGGACGAAACTAAATTGGCGCAACAAGCAGCCGAATTGGTCATCTCCAGGTTTGAAAAACTGCCGTTTGATGAGTTCCGCAAAAAACTGTTTGGCTACCTCTCCCGGCGCGGTTTCAGCTATGGGGATGCAATAGAGGCAATCCAAATCACCTGGCAGCAAGCCCAAGACAGTGCGGAAACCCTACATTAAAAATGGATTAAGAGGATACTATGAATGGTTTAGGAAATTACGTTCCAATTATCATCGGAGATGTGGTGGCCATTGCCATCGCGATTTATTTCATCTCCCGCGCTTTAACCGCCAATTTCAAGAAAGAGCAACTGATAAAAGCTGACGGTATCATCGTTGCTGCTAATGAAAAATCCAAAACGCTTGAATTGGAAGCAAGGGTTAAGGCGCAAAAAATTCTGCAACAGTCCGAATCTGATGCAAGCCGCCTTCGCGCTGAACATTCCACTGAAGAAGAACGGTTGCAGCGCCGGCGGGTAGATTTGGACGGCAAAGTTGAAAGGCTTGAACAACGGGAACAGGCATTAAGCAAACGGCAGAGCGTTCTAGACCGCCGGGCAAATGATGTCGAGAAAATGTACAGCGACCAGATGGAAGAGCTGCAAAAAATCGCCAATATGACGGTGGAAGAAGCCCGCGGCCAACTATTGGCTGAAACTGAAAAAGACTCCCGCAATGATATGGCCAGAATCATCCGCCAGATTGAAGCGGAAGCCCGGGCGGAAGGCGAAAAACGCGCGCGTGAATTAATCGCCGATGCAATTCAACGGGTCGCTTCAGATCATGTGGCCGAAGTCACATCATCAATCGTGACCTTACCGAACGAAGAGATGAAAGGCCGCATCGTTGGCCGAAATGGACGCAACATCCGTGCCTTTGAACAGGCGGCCGGGGTTGATGTGATTGTTGACGATACCCCCGAATCGGTAACCGTCTCCTGTTTTGATGCTGTCCGCCGCGAAATCGGCCGCCGGGCGCTGGCACGCTTGATTCTTGACGGGCGCATTCATCCGGCCCATATTGAAAAAGTTCTGGGCGAAGAACAACGTCAAATTGACAAAGATATCGAAGAAGCCGGTGAACAAGCTGCCTATGATTCTGGCGTTGCTGGCTTACATTCTGAAGTAACCCGCATGTTGGGACGCTTAAAATATCGCACTTCATACGGACAAAATCAGTTAGCGCATGCGGTTGAAGTCTCCAAATTGGCGGCGGTAATCGCTGCGGAATTGCGCGCCAATGTTGAAGTCGCCAAGGCCGGCGGTCTGCTTCACGACCTGGGAAAAGCGATGGACCATAACACTGAAGGCACGCATGCCATGATTGGGGCAGAATACGCCAAACGCTACGGCGTGAATGCCAAAGTGGTTAATACCATCGCCTCTCACCATCACGAAATTGAACAAGAATCAGTCGAGTCGGTTATCGTTGAAGCGGCAGATGCCATCAGCGGCGCCCGCCCTGGTGCGCGCCGCGAGGACCTGGAAAAATATATCAAACGCCTGCGAGCCCTTGAAGAGGTTGCCAATTCCTTCAAAGGCGTCTCTCAGAGTTATGCCATTCAAGCCGGCCGTGAAGTTCGCATCATTGTCCGTCCGGAAGAAATTGATGATCTGGCCAGCGCCCGTTTGGCAAAAGATATTGCCAAACAAATTGAAGAGACCATGCAATATCCTGGTCAAATCAAAGTCACTGTAATCCGCGAAACCCGCGCGATGGAATTTGCCAAGTAAACTCACTTTTTGTGTGGAAAAAAAGCAGCCAACCGGCTGCTTTTTTGTTTACCTTAAATTCATGCGGTTCAATTCAAATAAGGGTTGAAGTCAATTTCTTCTTGAACTGTCGTTGCCTCTCCGTGACCGGAAAGTAAAACGGTTTCCGCCGGCAAGGTAAGCACCTGCAAATTAATGCTCTTCAGCAGATTTTTGTGATTCGAACCCGGCAGGTCAGTTCGACCCACCCCCTGCCTGAAAATTAAATCACCGGTAAAAGCGGTGGATATTTCGGCGGCATAAAAAATCACATGCCCCTGGCAATGACCAGGTGTAGTGCGAACCGCAATGCGGCCTGTTCCAATGCGTAAAACCTGCCCATCCTCAAAAAAGCCGGCGGGATTAGGAAGTTCCGGCATAGTGAAATCGAAAAACGAAGCCCCGCCACCGGTCTTGTATAGTTGCAAATCATCCTGCTGTAACCAGACTGGCACATGAACCTTAGTTGCAGCCTCCAGGTCAGGTATCCCAGCGGTGTGATCAAAATGAGCATGGGTCAGCCAAATACCAGTAAGGGTCAGATTCTTGCTTTCCATCGCTTCAACTAGCGGGGCAGGATCAAAACTCGGGTCTATTACAACAGCCAGTCTGGTTTCTTCATCCCACAACAGGTAAGTATTATTTTCAATCGGTCCTAATACAAACGTCTGGTAATTCAGGCTCATAGGATCACATACAATTCTCTGGGGAGATCAGAAAGTGATTTTGATCCTGTTGATGTAACAACGACGTCATCCTCAATCCGAACTCCCCCATCTCCGGGAAGGTAGATTCCAGGCTCAACCGTGTAGACCATTCCTGGTTCCAAAATTTGCGTGTTTTCAGCAAACATATACGGCGTTTCATGCGCTTCCATCCCCAACCCGTGGCCAGTCCGGTGGGTAAAGAACTTGCCATAGCCGGCATTATCAATTTCTTTTCTGGCAGCCCGGTCAACATCACCGGCGGCAATTCCGGGCTTACCAGCCGCCCGGCCTGCAGTATTAGCCTGCAGCGCTGCTGTTGCAATGGACTTCTGCTGGTCTGATGGCTTTCCCAATACCAATGTCCGCGTCAAGTCGGAGGCGTATCCCTGATAGCTGGCTCCCCAGTCAACTACAACCAGATCGCCCGTCTGCAATACCCTATCCCCCGGAACCGCATGCGGATTGGCGCTATTCGGTCCGGATGAAAGTATCACCTGAAAGGGAAGCTCAGGATCAGACCCGAATTTCAATAACTGCGCAGTCAATTCGCTCGCCAGTTCTTTCTCTGATTTGCCCACCCGAATCTGCGGCAGAAGCGCCAGAAATGACTTCTGGGCAATTTCAACCGCCTTTTGCATGGCTGCAATCTCGGCTTCATCCTTCCTTAACCGTAGAGTATCAAATACTGCACTCCCTGAGACAAAGGTTATTGAAGGAGCATATTCATTCAAATATTCCAATTCAAGAAAACGTAATCGGGTTGGTTCCACCGCAAGTTTATTCCCAATCAGGTTCAAAAAACTGGCAGCCTTGCTAAAGGCGCTCGCCCACTTCAAAGGATTATCACCATAGAAAAATGTGGTAATTTCGTACGGCAGGGCTTCCAATTTTGCTTTTTCCAAATCTGGTAAAACCATCACCGGCTTCTTTCCGGGCAGGTAAAAGAATATCACCGGTCTTTCCATCAAATGAAATGAGAGGCCGGTCAAATACGTAAGCGAAGCGCCGGGGTTCAGTACGGCCCCTGAGAACGCATTTTGCAAGAGTAAATTATCAAATTTTTCCAAACGAGATAAAAACATGTACTGATCTCCTATATATATTCGTTTCTACAATTTCTTTGATTTTTCGCGAAGAATATCCAACCTGGCAGTAGCCAATTCCGGCAGTGCATCCATCGTAAAGTAGGCGCCACTGCCTTGAATTTTAAATGAAGCGCTGACAGACCCATATAGCGCAGCCTCAAATGGGTCATACTTCAATCGCAAACCAGCCAGGAATCCACCGCAAAAAGCGTCACCAGCCCCCGTGGGGTCAATGACCGGCACCGGGTAAGCGGGTACTTCCCAGAAAGAGTGCGAAACTTGCTCGTATAACAAGACTCCATTCACCCCCCGTTTGATGACAATGTATTCGCAGCCGTAACCGGCCAAAGTTTCAGCGATAACGCGTAAATCTCTGGTTCGCCCTTCGAACAAGGAATACACATCATCTTCGGATGGTAAAAATGCTGTGATGCCCGCAACTACCTGTGGAATATCATCCCAAAATACTTTATTCATATAGCCTGGCGAAGGATCGATCGTGATAGTTTGAATTTCGCCCTGTCGCAACACACCTGGCAAAAGGGAATGGGTCAAAAAATCGATTGGGCACAAATGCGCAGCGGTTGCATCAATATACTCAGGTGGAATATCATTTGGACGTAGGGTTTTCCAACCAGGGCGGTTACGCGAATCGATAGTTACTTCAGGTTGGGCAAACCCCAACAGAATTTTCGGCAATGGTTTGTCTAATTTCGAAAAAACAGAAACTGGCGCTGAGCGGTCCAAATTACCAGTCGAATCATAAGCGGCGAAAAACCGTTGATCGTAATTTTCTGAAGATGTATTTATTCCATGGACATCAAAGCCACGCTGCGTAGCTTGATCCAGCCACTCTTGAGGATATTCAGAATTTATCCGGCCTAAAATTCCGACATTCTCATCCCACAATCCAATCCCACTGGCGGCATATAACGCCCCGCCGCCAGGTTGATCGATCTGAGTTTTGCCGGTTGCAGTAACAATTGTAGATCTGGTCAGCGAACCGGCAACCAGGTAACGAATTACCGGTCTGCTTTCATCTTTTATGAAGGGCATGAGCTGATTTTATCTGGTTGATTCAAATTTCCGCCGCTGAAGCAGCCGATAAATGACAGGGCTTTCAACCTTTATCGGCGGGAACCCAGATCTGCCAGTAAGCGCAATACTCCCAGAACACCCAGTCCAACTT
>JBAWYZ010000119.1:0-7052 GCA_037143255.1 Leptolinea sp.
ACCCGGATAGCGCTGGGCTTAGTCATATCCTCAGCAGCGCTGAGTGGTGGACTGATTATCCTACAGGCCTGGCTGCTGGCCAAAATCATTAACCAGGTTCATCTTGATTCCGCCGGTCTTGCTCAAGTGGCGCCGATCTTTATCCCTCTCATCACTGTCATAATCCTTCGCGCTGTTTTTGTATTTATTAATGAACTTAGCGCTGCAATCGTCTCTGAGAAAATCAAAACTGGCATCCGGGATAACCTTTCCAGAAAAATCCTAAATCTGGGGCCAGCCTTTATTAATCAACAAAAGAGCGGGGAACTGGCGTACACAATAACCCAGGCCGTAGATTCGCTGGATGCCTATTTCAGCCAGTACATCCCTCAGATGGTGATCGCCGCCATTTTGCCAATTGGCATTCTGACCGTTGTTTTTCCCCTGGATACCCTGTCGGCTGTCATCCTGCTGCTAACTGCGCCGTTGATCCCTGTTTTCATGGTGCTGATTGGCCGGACGACCGAGGCACTCACCCGCCAGCAATACTCGGCCTTCAGTCGAATGAGCGCCTTCTTTTTGGATACGCTGCGCGGCTTATCAGAACTGAAAAATCTGGGTCGCAGCGCTGACCACGCTTCCCGGCTGGACCAGGTCAGTCAACGCTACCGGGAAGCCACTCTGCGGGTCTTACGCATTTCCTTCCTCTCTGCCCTCGTATTGGAATTAGCCGCCACCCTCAGTGTAGCCGTGATCGCAGTTGAAATCGGTCTGCGCCTGCTGTACGGTCAAATTGCCTTCCAGCAAGCTTTCTTCCTTCTTGTAATCGCGCCGGAGTTCTACCAACCCCTGCGCCAATTGGGTGCGCGTTTCCATGCCGCTCAGAACGGGGTCAGCGCTGCCCGCCGGATTTTTGAAATTCTTGACCAACCGGAAAATTCTGCAATTCCAGCAACAGATGCAGTCAGCTTTTTTGGAAATAACTTATTTCGTGAACCTTTCAAAATCCGTTTTGAGAATGTCTCTTTTGCCTACCCTGGCCGGGAGCAGGATGCTGTCAGTAACGTTTCTTTCATTCTTCACTCCGGCAGAACCATCGCTTTAGTCGGTTTGAATGGATCGGGGAAAAGTACGCTGGCAGCCCTGCTTTTAAGGTTTATTCAACCGCACAATGGAAGGATTTTATACAACGATATAGATATTCAATCAATACCGGTAATTCAGTGGCGGGCGGGAATCGCCTGGTTGGACCAACAGCCCGTGTTGTTGAATGACAGCATCCGGCAAAACTTGCTGCTTTCCAGGCCGGGCGCATCGCCGGCGCAGCTCCAGTATGCTTTGGACGAATCTTGTCTTTCCGAAACCATCGCCGCGTTGCCATCCGGTTTGGATACCGAACTGGGAGAAAACGCCTTCCGTTTCAGCGGAGGTCAGGCACAACGCCTGAGTCTGGCACGGGCTTTTTTGAAAGATGCTCCTCTGCTCATCCTGGATGAACCGACATCACATTTGGATGCCCTTCTGGAAGCTGAACTCGACAGCAGTCTCGACAAATTGAGCAAAAACCGGACTGCGCTGCTGATTGCTCACCGTAAAACCACTGCCTACCATGCGGACCAGATTCTGGTAATGGATCGAGGCCGACTTGTCGAACAAGGCACCCACGTCGAACTAATCGGATTGGGCAAATTTTATGCGAAATTATTTGGAGGGGTGGAATGACGAATTCTCCCTTCTACCCAAATCGCAACGAGAACATACAATATGGGACCACCCGCCGGTTGTTAGGCTTCATCAAACCATACTGGCGGGAAACACTGCTCTCCATTCTCCTTTCGGTTGCGACCATGGCCGCCAACATCGGTATGTTGGGAACATCCGCCTACCTCATCGCCACAGCCGCTCTGCATCCATCCATCGCCGTTCTGCAAGTTGCCATTGTGGGTGTGCGATTCTTCGGCATCGCGCGCGGTGTCTTCCGATATCTGGAAAGACTGGTTTCACATTCGGTCAACTTCCGCGTGTTGGGCGAAATTCGTGGATGGTTCTATCGGGCTGTGGAACCGCTTGTGCCCGGCGCTGTTGAAGATTTGAAGTCCGGTGATTTGTTAGGCCGCTCCATTCAAGATATTGAATCTTTGGAAGATTTTTACGTCCGCGGGATTGCTCCGCCTCTCTCAGCCGCCATAGTGACGCTGGGGGTCAGTCTGTTTACATTGCAATATTCCACTGCGCTGGCTGCCGTTTTGGCGCTGGGACTGCTATTTACCGGATTGGTACTCTCCCTGCTGGTACGGGTTTTCAGCGGCAGTCTTGCCCGGCGGGTGGTTGAAGCCCGCTCTTTGATTTCTGCATTGATGGTCGAGACCCTTTCCGGCACGGCTGAAATCCTGATGAGCGGGGCTGAAGAGAAACAACTACAAAAAATCAGCCTGGCATCCAGAGAATCACAAAAAGCCAACCTAGCTATGGCTGGATTGCATTCTGCGGCGCTGGCGGCTGGAATTCTGATTTCCAACCTGACGCTGGTTGGAATGTTGTGGTTTGGTATTCCGCTCGTGCGCAGCGGACAGATGGATGGGGTCGCACTGGCTGTTCTGGCATTAATGACCCTGGCCAGTTTTGAACCGGTCAACTTGCTGCCCGCGGCGGCTGCAAAAATCGAAACCAGTATGGCCGCAGCCCGGCGTTTGTTTGAAGTGGCTGACCGTCCAAAGCCAGTTCAGGAACCGTTAAATTCTCCGTATCTGAAACTGTTCAATACCTTGCAGGTTACTGGTCTTGATTTCACTTACCCAGGCTCTACAATTCCTGCATTAAAGGATATCTCGTTTGAATTACATCCTGGCAAAAAGATGGCGCTGGTGGGACCTAGCGGCAGCGGTAAAACCACCTTATTGCGCATCCTTCAACATAACCTACAAGTTCCTGGAAAAAAGGTTTATTGGAATGAAATAGATGCAATCAATCTGAGCAGTCTGGTTGTTCAAAATCTTCAGGCCGTCCTTGGGCAGAATGCCTACCTGTTCAGCGCTTCTTTGCAGGAAAACCTGCGGCTGGCAAATCCAAAAGTGGAAAATGATAGCATTTCCAACATCTTGCAGAAAGTTGGACTGAATGACTGGTTCCTTTCTTTGCCGGATGGATTGGACACCTGGTTGGGTGACAATGGCAGCCAGTTGAGCGGCGGAGAACGTCAGCGTCTATTGCTGGCGCGCAGCCTGCTGATGAACCGGCCAATTCTGCTTGCCGATGAACCCTTCTCAAATTTAGATTTAGCCGCTGAGAAAGCGATCTTGCAGACAATATTTGCAAACACTGCCCAGGCCGCCTGTATCCTCGCCACCCATCGTCTGGTTGACATGGACCTGTTTGACGAAATTCTGGTGATGGATGCTGGTCAGATTATTCAAAAAGGGAAACATCGCGAATTAATTTCAAGAGCAGGGTTGTACCAGACGCTTTGGAATCAGCAAAATAATCTGTTTTTGTAACTTGTCAGGCGCAATAAATACAACCACAAAATAAGCTGTAAACACGAAAAAATAGATTAAAAAATGCTCTTTTGTAAAACATTGTGTTATACCCATTAATTACTTCTCCTCCTCTAAATTCCGTACTTTGGAATTTGGGGGAGGTTGGGTGGGGGCTTGACACAGCAATCTGGAATGCAATTTTGAGAAATGCTGACATTTTGTAGTTTCATTCGCTGAATTCCAAATAACACTCTCTTAGCCATTCCTGTTTTTTGTTTGATCAGTAATAGCGGAACTAAAAGGGGAATTGATTCGTCCTTACGATAGAGAAGTCCAAAAGTTGTTATTTCACCGGCTCTACGGGAGGACGAAATGAAAAGTAATTGGGTCGTAAGTTGTATCCTGGCAATAGCATTCCTGGTATCCAATGCATCGTCCGCGCTGGCTGACGGCATCATCATTCCCGAACCGCCTTTCTGCGACCCGGGGCCGTGCCGCACACCAATCGTTCCCATCTCCCGCAGTCCGCTGGCAATCAAAAATCATATTGTCACGGTAAAAATTGAAGATCAACTGGCGGTTACCCATGTCGACCAGGTTTTCGTAAATACCGGCAACACTACTGTGGAAGGCACCTATGTCTTCCCTCTCCCATTGGACGCAGTGGTACAACGCTTCATCCTGTGGGTGGATGGCAAACCAGTGGAGGGCAAAGTCCTGACCGCTGAGGAAGCCCGGCGCACCTATGAAGACATCGTCCGCAGTATGCGCGACCCGGCGCTATTGGAATACATTGGGCGGGGCGCGGTGCAGGCCAGTATATTCCCGATACCGGCTGGCGGCGAACGCCGTGTCGAATTGGAATACACTCAGGCGCTTAGCGCTGATAACGGTCTGGTGAAGTATTCCTATCCCCTGAACACAGAAAAATTCTCGGCGCTGCCATTGGATAAGGTTTCTGTCACGGTTGAATTGGAGACTACCAGCCCCATCCGCGCGGTGTATTCCCCCAGCCATAGCGTAGATGTCGCCCGCACGAACCCGACATCCGCAATAGCCAGTTATGAAGCCTCCAACATCAAACCGGATGCTGATTTCAATCTCTTCTATTCTTTCGGTGAACAAGAAGCCATGCACCTGTTCACTTTTCGAGATGGGCGCGATCCTTCTGACCCGGATGGTTTCTTTCTATTGCTGGCGGCCCCCAGACCGGATGAAACTGCGGAACGGGTGGCGAAAGACATTCTGCTAATAATCGACCGCTCTGGCAGTATGGATGGCGAGAAGATGCAGCAGGCAAAAACTGCGGCCCGCTATGTCCTCTCACACCTGGGGCCGGATGACCGTTTTCACATCACCACCTTTAGCAGCAGCGTAAATCATTTTGCCAGCGGTATGTCGCCAGCATCTGCGGCCGGGGCGGCCAGCAAATGGATCGATGCACTGAATGCCAGCGGTAGCACGGATATCAACCGCGCACTGCTGGAAGCAGTCGATGCAACTGACACAGAACGGCCAACCTACCTGCTATTTCTCACCGACGGCCTGCCGACGGTTGGCGTGCGCGAGAGCAGCCAGATTCTCGAGAATTTCAAACGAACCGCCCGCAGTAATATCCGCATGTTTCCGTTTGGCGTTGGCTTTGATGTAGATACCCTGTTGCTGGATACGCTCAGCCAGGAACATCACGGCGCCAGTTCCTATGTGAAACCAGGTGAAGCGCTGGATGAAATGTTATCTGGTTTCTACGAAAAAATCTCCACCCCGGTTTTGACAAACCTTGAATTGGAAGTAGATGGAGTCACCGTGTATGACCTGTATCCCGAACCACTGCCGGATTTGTTTCAGGGCAGTAAGTTGGTAATAACTGGCCGTTACCGCAATGGTGGGAATGCCGAGATCATTCTAAGTGGGCAGACCAACGATTTACCGCAGACCTATCGGTATTCAGACATGCAATTTACCGAAGAAAGCTCATCCACTCCAGGGGCTGAATCCAGCCTGCCGCGCCTGTGGGCAGCTCGTAAAATCGGCACCCTGCTGAATAAAATCCGGTTGGAAGGAAATGACCGGGAGACCATTGATCAAATTGTCAAATTGAGTATCCGCTACGGAATTGTCACCCCGTACACCTCTTACCTGGTCACCGAACCGCTGGCGCTGGGCGCGGTCGAACAAGAACGGCTTTCAGCGCAAACCTTCAATGATATGCAGGCTATGCCCGCACCATCTGTTTCTGGTTCTGGCGCTGTACAAAAAGCTCAGGAACAAAATGCCCTTTCACAGGCCGAAGCCGCACCGTCACTTTCGCAGGAAGCCGGCCAAACCATTAAGACAGTCGGAGCGCGCACCTTTGTTCTCAAAGACAATGTTTGGATGGATACCACCTACGATCCAGGGAAAATGACCGTCAAGAAAATCAAATTCCTGTCTGACGAGTATTTCCAACTGGTAAAATCACGGGCAGATATGGCAGCCCGCTTCGCAATTGACATCCATGTGGTTGTTGTGGATGGAGCCAGCGCTATTGAGATAATTGAATGAGCGGATTTGTTCAGGATGAATTTTTTGGCCATGAGCATAAGAAACCCCGCGAATTGCTGGAAAGATTATGCAAACTCTTTTATTTTACGTTTCGAAATTCGAGAAAATTCATTTGATAAAAGAACTTCACGGTCAATTACTAAATTTCTCATTTCAAAAAGATTATTGCCTATGGCAGCTGGGTCAACGTTCCATGATTTTGCTATAACAGGGTTCTTTTTCAAAAACGAGTTTGAAAACCCTTCAATATGGAAACCAACAACTTGCATGGTTGATGGTTCATATAGCAACCCCAAATTTTCATCGAGATAATGTACAACAACATCTGAATTATTTGGGAAAAACCTTATTTGGAGAATATCAGCCAAATCATCATAATCAATTTCTGATGTTGGATTAAATGCCCCATTAATTTTCAGATTATCAGTTTTGATATCTTTGAGATCAACTAATGGCTTGAGGCTGTCCATATTTGTTTTTCTCCGGGTTTTATTCCATCAACTAAATAAGCTGTTATCACTTCGCCAACTTTCAGGGATCGAAATTCAACTACAACTTTCAATATCCTAAGCATTTCCGGTATTTTTGAATAATAAACTTCCCGATCTCCCCTTTCAGGTTCTTTGCAGATATCAGAAGGATTTCTCAAGGTTTCTTTCACTTCTCCTTCATAATTAATCAAATATGAATGACTTTTTGCGATATGCGTACGCCAAATTTTTTCGGTGCAGATTATCGTTTTTCCTCTTGGGTCATCAACGAAGAAATGGTCAGTCATAGGAGTTGCTATTTATTATACCCTTTGAGCAGAAAATGCAAATCAATTCTAAGAGAGTAGTTTCGCAGTATAGGTTTATGCCATCAGCGTAAAGACCCCAAAAAAAGGGAACGGATAGAGTGCATTCCGGGGTGATTTATTTTGCGCCTGGCCAGTAACTTGGTAGCGCAAAGTGAAATAAGGCGCTAATTTATTCCCTCAATACACCTCCACACAGTTGCGCCCGTTATGCTTGGCGAGGTACATCGCCTTATCAGCATTTCGAAGTAGGTCGT
>JBAWYZ010000120.1:0-7044 GCA_037143255.1 Leptolinea sp.
AATGTAACTCAGGGATGTGACCCTGGTTACTTATATTTTCCTAGCTTTTCTGATTAAATTCATTTTGCTTATTGCCGAAAATCTTCCTCTGGGAAGTACCGGTCGATAAATGGAAAGTTTGTAGATTGTGATGAAATTTTGATTCTTGGGAACCATTCAAAAAATGCGACTTCCATTTTTTAAAAAAAATTTGGGTGTGGCGGCGCTTCTTGCAACATCCCAGCCGGTGGTAGCCACTGGATTCGTTTCACCTAAATTGGATGGATTAATTCATTTAAGCCAGGTTGTCAAAGCTTATGAAACACCCACAGGTGAATTTCGAGCGCTCAAAGGGATTTCGGTTAGCATACAATCCAATGAATTTCTTTGTATTGTTGGAAAATCCGGCGCAGGCAAAACCACTTTTCTAAATATGATTACCGGGGTGGACTCGATTTCATCGGGTTCTGTTCAGGTGGATGGCGTTTCCGTCCACGAGATGACGGAAGATCAGCTGGCCTTGTGGCGCGGATTGAACCTGGGCATCATTTACCAATCTTTTGAACTTATGCCGATGCTTACCCTGCTGGAAAATGTAATGCTGCCCATGGATTTCTGCCAACTGTATGCGCCCAGGAAAAGCCGTGAGCGGGCGCGGGAATTGTTACGCATGGTTGAGTTGGAAGAACATATGGGTAAACTGCCTAATGCCATCTCCGGTGGCCAACAACAGCGGGTGGCAATTGCCCGGGCGTTGGCCAATGATCCTCCCGTTATCGTTGCCGATGAACCTACAGGACGGCTGGATTCGACCACTGCAGAAACTATTTTGGACATCTTTGATAAGCTCGTTCAAAATGGAAAAACAATAGTTATGGTAACTCACGACGCCAGCGCGGCTCAGCGGGCTTCCCGGGTTTTGGAAATAGTGGATGGAGAAATATTGTCTGAAAACAATAAGGCGCCCCGCATCGCCATGAAAGTTATCGCTGGGGGAAAATGATGCGGTTATTCTTGCAAAGGTTAAAACCAATTTCTGCCATACGGAATAGTTCAGTATTTCGAAGCCAAAACACAGAAGCTCAGTCAAAACATAATCCTGTCCATCTGCCGGTTATTTTGGAAATTTCCAAAGACAAGCCTATCATCCAGATGCAGAATATCGTCAAGATATACAAGACTCATGCAGGTGAGTTCCCGGCGCTCAAGGGAATTACAGCCGATTTTTATCCAGGGCAATTCGTCAGCATCATTGGCAAATCCGGCAGCGGAAAATCTACCCTACTGAATATGATCACCGGAATTGACCGGCCAACCGCCGGAAAAATTCTGATAGGCGATACTTTCCTGCAGGATTTATCTGAAAGTGAATTTTCCATCTGGCGTGGCCGCAACCTGGGCATTGTGTTTCAGTTTTTTCAATTACTGCCTATGCTCTCTCTTCTTGAAAATACCATCCTGCCTATGGATTTTTGCAATATAAATCTTCCTGCAGAAAGGGAGGCGCGCGCATTGGAATTACTGCGCTTGGTCGGCCTGGAGAATTTTTCCCATAAACCACCGGCGGCTGTATCCAGTGGACAGGAACAATGCGCTGCCATTGCCCGCGCACTGGCCAATGACCCGCCTATTCTGGTAGCGGATGAGCCTACTGGTAATCTCGATTCGAAAACGGCCGAAATGGTTTTGCAAATTATTGATGGGCTGGTTAAGCAGGGGAAAACCATCATGGTAGTAACGCATGATGAAGCCGTTGCCCAACGGGCTTCGCGTACATTGGTTATCTGTGACGGTGAGCTGGTGGACGAAGACATCTCCCGCGCTTTTCCAACTATTTCCCACCGATCCATGCTCAATTTGTCTCACCAGCTATTGGAGCTCATTAAACAACCCGGTGAAAATCTCTTTACTGAAACAAACATTCTTCCCGGCCTGATGTTGGTAGTGGACGGGCATCTGGAAGTTGCTTCTATTGGAGAGGGAAAGCTAAAAGTTATCAAGGCTGGCAGTGTACTGACACAAAGCCATCTGCAGGAATTTAAAAATTCACAAAGTACGCTGCATGCCTGGTCAAAATCACCGGTGAATATCAAAGTAATCCCGGATGAAGACCTGCGCAACATTCTGGCGTCCTCGAAAAGTTTGCAGGCGGTCATCAGTAATATGGATGCTGAACGCTCGCAATCTTCCGCAAGAAATCCAAAAGCACGGGAAAGAGCAGTAGATTAATGCGACCGCGCTGGCAGAAAGTCCTCGCTGATCTATGGGGGAACAAAACCCGTTCTCTACTGGTGATTGCCTCAATTGCAGTAGGTTTATATGCCATTGGGATCATTTCCAGTATCAACGAAATCATCGTTGAGGATATGCGACAGGGTTATATGGCGATGGACCCGGCCAATCTGCACATCTTCATCCCGGCATTTGATGACAAATTGGTGGACAAGATTCGTGAATTGCCGGATGTGCGAGAAGCAGAAGGTCGTCGAGATATGACACTGCGCTATCGAAATAAAAACGGCGAATGGGACCGTTTGCAGGTTCAAGCGGTTCCTGAAATTGACAAGATGGCGATTAACCGGGTTAAATCTTTGGATGGCGCCTGGCCGCCGGCTTACCGTGAAATTGCCATAGATGTGAGCCGCCGTGAAGAGGTTCTGGCTGACCTGGGTGGGATGATCGAAATTCAATTGCCTTCCGGTAAGATCCGCGAATTACGTCTCACCAGTATTGTGCATGACCAGACCATCGGTTCAACCGGCGGCGGAGGTGGGTACTTTATTTCCCCGGTCAATGGTTACATCACCTTACACACCCTGGATTGGCTGGAGCAGCCTGCCATTTACAATACGCTGCTTGTAACTGCCAAAACCGGCAAGAATGATGAAAATCATCTGCGCGAGTTGGCATCGGCAGTTGGCAAGGAAATTGAAGACAACGCTGGAGTGGTTACATCCACAGTCATCCGTCAATCTGATAGCCATCCAAATTCCATCTATATTAATGCACTCTCCGGCGTTTTGTTTGTACTTGGACTACTGGTAGTTTTCTTGAGCGGTTTTTTGATCACCAATACCCTGTCAGCCCTGATGACCCAGCAAATCCGGCAGATTGGGGTGATGAAGACAATTGGTGCGCGGCGCAAGTCAATTATCGGTATCTATATGGTGTTAATCGCCCTGTATGGCGCGATTGCGTTGGCTCTAGCCATTCCAAGCGCAAATTGGTCGGCTTATGAATTAGTCAAATTTCTCTCTGGCACACTAAATTTTGATGTGCAGGGCTACCGGCCAATCTTCCGTACCATTTTGCTACAGGCTTTTATTGCATTGATCGTCCCGCAGGTGGCGGCATTCTTCCCCATATTTAGCGGGGCGAGCATCAAAACTGTACAGGCCATCAGCGGCGGCCGGGAAATGACGGTTGAAGCGAAGGAGGATTGGTTTGACCGGCAGATAAACCGCATTCGTGGAATCTCTCATCCCATGCTGATCTCGCTGCGCAACACCTTTCGGCATAAAGGCCGGCTGGCTCTTACTTTGTTCACACTCACTCTCGGCGGATCAATTTTCATAGCGACTTTCAATGTTCAAGGCGCGCTGACATTGTATATCAAGCAAGTCAGCAAATATTTTATTGCAGATGTAAGCATGACGATGGACCAGTTCTATCGCATTGATCAGGTGCAGCAGGATTTGCTGGCTATCCCCGGTATCAAAAACATTGAAGGCTGGACGTTTGCCCGCTGCGAGGTGCTTGAAGCTGATGATAAACCTGGCGAGCCGGTGGAAATGTTGGGTGTCGCGCCGGATAGTAAACTTATCACGCCTATCCTCATCAAAGGCCGTTGGGTAATTTCCGGGGATGAAAATGCGATAGTCCTCAGTGAACGCTTCCTTTCAGCGTACCCAAATTTGCAGGTGGGTGACCCGCTGAAATTGCGGGTAAACGGTGTAAAAAGTGAATGGATTGTGGTTGGTTTCTTCCAATTAGCCGGAAAAAGCACTGGTTTCCGCGCCTATAGCAACTATGATTACCTTTCGCACTTTATCGGCAGCCCGGATAAGGCCATTTCTTTCCAGATTAGTTCATTAACCCCCAATCTTGCTATCGAAAAGCAGCGCGAGTTCGGCAGCACGATAGAAAAATATATGCGTGAGCGCGGCTACAATGTAGCCAATGTCAGCGCCGGACTTTTTGCCTTGAGTTCCAGCACCAAAGGTTTGAATATTCTCACAACCTTCCTGGTTTTCATGGCCTTTTTGACCGCTTTGGTGGGCGCCATCGGTTTAATGGGAACGATGAGCATGAATGTGATGGATCGAACCCGCGAAATTGGTATTATGCGTGCCATCGGTGCATCTGACGGCACGGTGATGTCGCTGGTGATCGTGGAAGGGCTGCTGATTGGCATCATTAGCTGGTTTCTGGGATGTTTGTTGTCATTCCCCATTAGCAGTTGGCTTTCTGATATTCTGAGCCGGGCGCTATTTGACGCCCCTTCCGTCTTATCGTTTACACCCGCCGGTTTCATCATCTGGTTGTTTCTGGTGATATTGCTGGCTGTACTGGCAAGTGTTATCCCGGCCAGTAACGCCGCCCATCTCACGATTCGAGAAGTGCTTTCCTATGAATAGCCAGTTGGCGAGTATGTCGGTGAGCCGATTGGTGAACCGTTCTACGATTCGGTTGGTGAACCGTTCTATGGTTCGGTTAGTGAACCGTTCAAATATTCGGTTGGTGAACCGTTTGCCGATTCGGTTGATGAACCGTTCAATGATTCGGTTGGTGAGCTTGTCGAACCAGTAGAACCTGCCAAACTACGGAATAACAATCCAGGGTAAGAAGTTGTTAATGAACAACCCACTTTTCGTCAGCTTTCGACTAGAATCTAATCATGTCAAAAAAGTATTGTCAGGCGCCAAAGTCAGCATGAAATTGCTTCGGACTGTTCCAATTATTATTGCCACGACAATGATTACCGGATTCATTACATCCGGCTGTTCCATATTAACAGGTAGCGCTACCCCGACGCTTCTCCCAGCCACGGTTACTCCCATTCCTCCACGTACATTGACGGAGGCCCGGGTAATTCCTATCCAAAATGCTGCGCTCAGTTTTTCCCTCTCGGGAATAGTAGACGAAGTTATCTTGGCCGAAGGTAAAACCGTTCCGGCAGGCGGTGTTATCGCCCGGCTAAAGGGGATAGATCGCGCCCATGCGGCCATCACTCAGGCGGAAGTTCTGCGCTTATCTTCACAAAAAGACATGGACAACTTCACAGAAAAATCAAAAATAGCTAGCGCTGATGCCGAATTGGCGCTGGCAAAAGCCCAGATTGAATTAAAAAGTGCCAGAGATGCTCGTAAAACCCTGGATTATCAACAGGTTTCCAACACCACATTGGATGGTATGCGGGCGACCTATTTCATTGCGCTGGATGATTTCAATAATGCGGAAAATGACTTCGAACCTTACAAAGACCGCGGCGAGAAAGACCTGGATCGAGCCGCTTTTTTGAGCAAACTATCCAATGCACGCCTCGCCAAAGATCGCGCACTGTATAACTTGAATAAAGCGATGGAAATGCCCGACCCGGAGAAGATGGCTAAAGGTGATGCCCGACTTTCTGTGGCTGAAGCTATCCTTGCAGATGCTCAGTCCACCTTTGATAAAGTCAAGGCCGGCCCAGACCCGGGACAACTAGCAATTTTGGCGGCCGCGCTGAAGAATGCTGAATCCCAGGTGGAAGCTGCATTGGCTGGTTTGAACGATCTGGAATTGACCGCTCCATTTGCTGGCACCGTCATCTCCAATGATTTGAAACCCGGGCAGGCCGTCAGCCCGGCGGTGGTTGTCATGCTGGGGGATATCTCAGCATGGCAATTGGAAACCACCGACCTGGTAGAACTGGATATTGTGACCATTCAATCCGGCAATCCGGTGATGATTACTTTTGATGCCATCCCTGACCTGAAACTGGCCGGCACGGTAAACCGCGTCAGGCAGATTGGCCAGTCCAGTAAGGGTGATATTTCTTACACGGTCACCATTGATCTGGATGAGACGGATCCACGCTTGTTGTGGAATATGAAAGCTTTCGTGGCTTTTGATAAAAAATGAAACGGCCGAAATTGATCCTTGTTATGAACAAAACTGCTGTTCACATCCCCTTGTTTGCATTGGTCATCCTTCTGCTATCAGCCTGCGCCGCGGTATCCAAAACCACCCCCACCCAGGCAGTCCCTGTCCAGACGGGCGCCGGTGCAGCCGCTGAAGCGCGTGTCATCCCTATTCGCAGCGCCATGCTGAGTTTCGCTGCCAGCGGCAAAGTAGAATCCATCCAGGCATTGGAAGGTACTGCAGTAAAGAAGGGTGACCCAATTGCCCGACTGGCAGGTGAGGAACGTGCCCAAGCAGCCATTGCCGCCGCTGACCTACAGGTAGCATCCGCCCAGAAGGTGTTAGATGACTTTAACGAAAAAGCCAACATTACTGGTGCAGATGCAGAAATGGCGGTTGCCAAGGCTGCGCTGGATTTGAAGGATGCCAAAGAGAAGCGCGAAAACCTTAATTACAAACGCGTAAATCAGTATATGCTGGAGGGGATTCAGGCACAATTGACAATAGCAGAGCAAGCAGTGGACGATGCCGAGACCACTTATAGTTTTGTGCAGGACCGTGGTGAAGATGACCCTGACCGCGCCCGTGCCATGGCTTATCTTTCACAAACCCGCTTGATGCGTGATCAGGTGCAGCGTAACCTGGAATATGCGGAAGGCCCACCGGATGCGCGTGATATTGCCGAAGCAGATGCCAATGTCACCAAAGCCAAAGCCGCCCTGGAAGATGCCCAACGCACCTATCAACGTCGCAAGACTGGTCCGGATCCAAAAGACTTGACCCTTGCAAAAGCGAGTCTGACCAACACCCGTGCTCAGGCGGATGCTGCCCACGCTGCTCTGGCCGACCTGCAACTGAGCGCTCCCTTTGATGGTGTGGTTATCGTCAACGACCTGGAGGTGGGAGAATTGACCTCCGCAGGTAAAGTAATGGTGGGCGATA
>JBAWYZ010000121.1:0-6908 GCA_037143255.1 Leptolinea sp.
CTCAATCTTTTTTAAGAAATAATCCCAGCAACCCGGCGGTCATTGCTATTAGGGCAGTCATATAGAATATTGCCTGATACCCCCATACATCGGCCAACTTACCTGTAAACATTGTCCCGATCGCGCCTGCGGAAAATATAAAACCCATTGTAAGACCAGAAGCTAACCCCATTCCGCTTGGAATCACTTTCTGAGCCTGAACAATAATGACGCTGAAAGGGCCACCCGTCAATAGGCCAGAAATGAACATCAACGGATACAGCCACGGGCTGTACCCAACGGCTGCCATGATTGTAAGTGGGATTGCCGCCAGCACAAGGCTGCCTACGATAACTGATTTACGGTTGAAACGATCAGCCAGTTGTCCCCCTATCACGCAGCCAATGGCCGAACCCGCGGTAAACAATCCGATGATCATCCCGTAAATGGAAGGACTCAAATTAAATTGCACCAGATATCTCGGCATATAGGCCGTAATATTGGATTGCGACCAGGATTCGAATGCAGAAATTCCAACCATTAATAGCAGTGCCCCGCTAATGACTACTTTGCCAGTAGTTTTCTTTTCTGCATGATGGACTGGCTCAGGCAAAAAACGCAACGCGCGAGAGGCAAACCCACCAACAGGAAATGCGAAAACGGATAGCAGCAGAAGCCCTGGCATTCCCCATAAATGAAGTAGCGGACCACCCAGCATTGGGCCAAAACCAAATCCCATTTGTCCAAAGAGGAAGAATAATCCTGATGAGGTTGTTTCTCGTCCGTTCATCCGGTGCCGGCCTGCCATAGTGGCCTCCATTGCACCCGCTGGATGAAAAGCGCCAGAGGCTATACTGGCTAAAATGAGGAAACCTAGCGCCGGCCAACCCGGAAAAACCATAGCCAATGAGAAGAATGTTCCCATCCACAGGACCCCCCCGGCGGCCACCCAACGGGCGCCAAACCGATCGGCAATATATCCAAAAACAGGTTGGGCGAGTGCACTGGAAACGACATAGGCTAAGGTCATTATTCCTAATCCGTAGTTACTCAAACCCATGAGGACACTCAAATAGGCGAGAAGAAGGGAACGCTGACCATTGAGTAAATCGATAATAAAATGACCCAAAGCGATGGAATTGAGTATACGATCGCTAAAAATTCCAGTAGAAGGTTGTGCAATATCAGATTCCATGGCTTCCATTCTTGTAATAGGTGTTGTCCTCAATGCATCGGTGAACTGCCGGCAGTAAAAAATATTGATAGGGTCGGCCTTTACGAATTCGCTCTCGAATATCAGCTCCCGAGATCTCGATTAATGGCGCCATAAAGAATGTGACCTTTGCCTTCAAACCGGGCAAAAGACCTTCGAGTGACTCTAGATCAAGGTCTACTCCCGGTCTGCGCAAAACACCAATTTCTGCAACTTCATTAACGAATAATTGTGATTCGTGCCAGGCAGGTAAATTCTGAAGCGAATCGCCCCCCATAATATATATCAGGGTTGCCTGTGGATTTTGTCTCTGCAGAATACGGATAGTATCCAAAGCGTAGTGCGGCGGCGGGCTGGAAATATCCACATCGCAGAATTCAAATTCGGGCATTTCGGCCAAAGCAGCTTTCACAAGTTTCAGGCGTTGTTCTAAGGCGGAAACTAACTTCTCACTTTTTAATGGAGAAAGGGGTGTCAAAATCCATAAAACCCGGTCAAGCTGCAAAGCATGCCGGGCTTCTGCCGCAAGAATGGAGTGTCCCAGATGCGGCGGATCAAAAGTGCCCCCAAACAGACCGATCCTCCCCACTCTTAATCCTGCCAATCCAATTCAAATTCACCAATAAAAACAGTTTCCCCTTCTTCAATTCCGGCATCCCGCAGAGCATCATCAAGACCAATTTTTTTCATTAAATACTGGAAACGTCTTACCGAGCCTTCATGCTCCCAGAATGTCATGGACGCTGCCCGTTCAATCCCTTTGCCGGAAACCTGCCAACCATCTGGAACCCGTTCGATTCTAAATTCGTAGCGGTCTTCCTCTGGTTTGTAAACCGGTAATTCAGCTTCAACCGGCTCGGGGGGTGGGGCTTGTTGAAGTAATTCCTGAACTTTTTTCAAGACGTCCTTCACATTCGTCCGAGCCAGGGCGGAAATCGTCATAACTTTTATTCCGGCCTTTTTGAAACTCTTAAGAATACCCGGTAATAGTTCTTGCACTTCCGGCAGGTCAATTTTATTTATGACCACAACCTGTGATTTGGCTCCTAGTTTCGGATCAAACAGGGCAAGTTCATTATTAATCTGAGTGTAATCTGCCAGTGGATCTTCTGCCAATCCATCAATCATATGGATCAACACTCGATTGCGTTGCACATGCCGCAGGAAAGCAAATCCCAAGCCGACCCCGCGGTGGGCGCCTTCAATTAAGCCTGGAATATCCGCGATCACCAGCGAGTTATCTTCATCAATAGCCGCTACTCCCAGCGCCGGCTCGAGAGTGGTAAATGGATAATCAGCGATTTTCGGGTTGGCATTTGTAACTGCCGCAAGAAAACTGGATTTCCCGGCATTGGGTAGACCAACCAGTCCAACATCGGCAATCAATTTCAATTCCAGCCGGATGACAAATTCTTCACCCGGCTCTCCTTTTTCACCAGTTCTAGGCGCCTGATTATGGGCTGTAGCGAAATGCTGACTTCCCCGCCCACCGCGGCCGCCTTTGGCGAGTAATAACTGTTGACCCGGACCGATCAAGTCGCCGAGAAATTTGTCTGCAGTTCTATCATAGACAATTGTTCCAGGCGGCACTTTGATCACCAGATTCTCGGCTGAACGGCCGGACATATTATTCGGTCCGCCTTTCTTGCCATCTGGCGCCAGGTATTTGGTCTGGTGCCGAAAAACCGATAGGGTATTCATGGTCGGAACTACTTCAAGAATGACATCCGCGCCCCGACCACCATCTCCGCCATCCGGCCCGCCATGGGTAACGAATTTTTCGCGGTGGAAATGGACCATTCCATCTCCACCGTTTCCACTTTTCACAAATATTTCTGCTTCATCAATCACTTTTTACCAAATTTTTCTTTCAACAGGTCTTCTAATGTAGGTTGACCGATTTCTTGTAATTCATAGCGCACGCGTTGGTTAGGTTTACGAATCTTCAAAACGCGATTTAAATCAATTGGAGTAGCTATAATTACCAGATCCACATCAGCTTTGTCAATTGTTTTTTCCAGATCGCGAATCATTGCATCACCGTAGCCCATAGCCGGCAGAATTGGTCCGGTTTTGGGATATTTCTTATAGGTTTCAGCAATTGCTCCCACGGCATACGGGCGTGGGTCCACAATTTCAGCAGCCCCATAACGTTTGGCAGCCACGTAGCCGGCGCCATAAGCCATCTCACCGTGGGTAAGAGTCGGGCCGTCCTCGATAACTAACACGCGTTTCCCGCGAATTGCTTCAGGATCATCCATGAATAATGGGGAAGCCGCTTCAATGACAACAGCCTTCGGGTTTAACTCATTTAATTTTTCGCGCACCGCAATCACAGCTTGCGGATCAGCGGTATCAACTTTGTTGATCACAAAGACATCCGCAGCGCGTACATTGGTTTCGCCAGGATGATACAGATATTCATGACCTGCGCGATGTGGATCAGCTACCACTATATTCAAGTCAGGGACATAGAATGAGAAATCGTTGTTGCCGCCATCCCAAAGGATAATATCCACTTCCTGCTCAGCCTGGCGCAAAATGGCTTCATAATCCACACCGGCATACACGATGATGCCATTGTCCAAATGCGGTTCGTATTCCTCGCGCTCTTCAATGGTGCATTCGTGTTTATCTAGATCGGCATACGAGGCGTAGCGTTGCACTTTTTGCTTAACCAGATCGCCATACGGCATGGGGTGTCGGATGGCCGCCACTTTGTAACCCAAATCCCGCAAGATCAGGGAAACCCGCCGGGTAGTCTGACTCTTGCCAGAACCGGTTCGGACGGCGCAAACAGAAACAACCGGTTTGGTGGATTTTACCTGAGTGGATTTGATTCCCATCAGGCGGAAATCCGCACCGGCAGCGAGCACGATGGATGCTTTGTGCATCACATATTCGTGTGGAACATCGCTGTAGGCAAAAATTACCAGCTCCACTTTTAATTTCTTAATTAAATCTACCAATTCGCTTTCTGGGTGAATTGGAATCCCCGCCGAATACAATTTACCGGCAAGTTCCGCCGGATACTTACGTCCATCAATATTCGGAATCTGCGTCGCGGTGAAAGCAACTACTTCATATTCTGAATTATCACGGAAAAACACATTGAAATTGTGAAAATCCCGTCCTGCTGCTCCCATAATCAACGTTCTTGTTCCAGCCATACGATCGCTTCTCCTTAAGAGGTGAGTAGAGTTACATAACTTCCGGGGTATCGATCCCCAGAAGGGACAAACTATTTTTTATAGCCTGGCGAGCTGCCGCTGTTAGACGCAGTCGAAAACCACGCGCCGGTTCTTCAGCAGAGAGGACCGGGCAAGCATTATAAAAATCATTAAATGCCTGGGCTAAACTGAACGAATAATTGGCAATCCACATAGGCTTGAATTCGACGGCGGCCCGCTGTACTTCTGAGGCAAACCGTGATATCAAGTCAATCAATTGCACTTCCTGCGTACTCAGGTCAAATTCCACTTTCGTCTCTGCGGGAATTTTCTGTCCAGCTTTCCGCAAGATGCTGTTCGCCCGGACATAGGCATATTGAATGTAGGGGGCTGCTTGCCCTTCAAACGTCAGCGCGGTCTCCCAGTTGAAGGTGACAATCTTGGTATTATCGCGAGACAGCATGGAATACTTGATAGCCCCCAGTGCCACTGTGCGGGCGACTGAGCGCTGAATTTCTTCGGATAATTCCGCGTTTTTCTCTTTGACAATCTTCAAAGCACGGGAGGTTGCCTCATTGATCAAATCTTCCAGCAGCACAACTGTACCGTCGCGCGAAGACATAGTGACGTTTCCGGGCAAGTTTACGATCTCATAGGCCAGGTGATAACACTTTTTAGCAAAATCATATCCCATAAACTCCAGGGTTTTGTAAATTTGCTGCATATACAACGACTGGCGCACGTCAATCACATAAATTGAACGATCCAGGTTGAACATCTCAAACTTCTTTACGGCCAGTGGTAAATCTTTGGTGGAATAAAGTGAAGTGCCATCCGAACGTAAAACTACCAGTACCCGGTATTTCTCTTTGGTCCCGGCCAATTCGTCCAGCGGAACGATCACGGCGCCATTTGGCCGTTCATCGCGGGCAATTCCCATTTTGATCATGCGCTCGACAAATTCTTTGCCCGGCTCTTCAACTTCGCTTTCATAATAATAATGATCAAAATGGACGCCCAGGGTTTTGTAAATCTGGGCAAACCCTTCCAAAGACCATTGCCTGGTTTGTTGCCACATTGCAACCAGTTCCGGATCATGCGCATCCCAGCGCGCAAACAGCGCCCGCACTTGGGGTTCCACTTCCGGGTCATCACTAAAGCGCCGGTCTGCTTCAGAATATAGATCAGTCATCCAGCGGTAGCGGTCTTCACCTGGCTGTTCACCTTTATGATAGGTCAAGTAATTCCACAGCCACTTGATAACATGCAAACCGATATCACCAATGTAATTGGCACGAATCACATCATTCCCGGCAGCCGTCAGAATATTGGTGACAGCATGCCCAAGGATTACATTGCGCAAATGTCCAACATGAAAGGCCTTATGGGTGTTGGGCTGCGAAAATTCGACCATCACCCGTTGATTCAGTTTTACATTGTTGCCAAATTCGCCTCCCTCGGCTAAAACCGTTTGTATCACCTGGTTTGCATACGAGAAAGTGGAGAAAGACAGATTCAGGTACCCTTTTACAGCCTCCACCCGTTCAAAGCCGGCTGGCGGATGACCGGCGGGTTTCATTAATTCAGAGGCAATAGATTCTGCCAATTCAGCCGCACGCTGGTTGACGTTTCCACCCTTGCCCGCTCTGGCTTCCATGGCCGCCGCCTGGAATAAGGAGGTAGAAATGCCCCAATGTCCGCTGAAGGGAATCCAATTCCACAATACAGCAGTCATCGGAATATTTTCCTTTCGGAAATATTCTAGAATGCTATCTTCGACTGCTTTTTGTTCAGAATGAAACATGCAAAATCCAAGTTTTCAAAAGACTTCGACCGGGAAGGTGGTTCCCTTACCGGCTATGTTGTGCGATTATAACACTGTCAGATTTTTATATAACCGGACTTCTTGCGGTTAACAAGTAAAGCGGGAGGCTAACCCTCCCGCCACTCAGAAAACTCGGTAAAAATCCAGGCAGTCTAGGCGATTTGCACGGCGTTGAGACGTTTCATTAAACGGCTCTTCCGACGGGCGGCATTATTCTTGTGAATAACACCTTTTACTGCTGCTTTATCCAGGAAGCTGATCGCCTTCTTTACAGATTCGGCCGATTCTTCCTTGCCTTCGGCAAGAGCTTTTTGGGCTTTTGCAACAAAAGAGCGAGCGGAACCGCGGACAGCCCGGTTGCGCAGGCGTTTCTTTTCATTCTGTTTGTTACGCTTGATTGCAGACTTAATATTTGCCAACTTCGTCCTCCAAATAATATCCTTACACTAACGAATATAGATTTTACCAGATATATTTGAAATCTATAAGGGGTTATGAAAAAACAGTGAAAACCCTAATTCTGAATTTGAATTTTAGGCTTGTGAAGTTTGGAGATGGCAAATTTATAAATTGATTACACCAGCTCCTCTAAATTTCGTATTTTGGGAGGTTGGGAGGGGTTGACATATTATGCCATTTTGCGAATTATTGCATATTACAGCATTAGGGTTGTCAATCTTATGATTTCCCTTTATAATATCTGCAATCCTTTTCACCGGAG
>JBAWYZ010000122.1:0-6889 GCA_037143255.1 Leptolinea sp.
CGACTTTTACTTGCGCCGGTTTTCAAGTCCAGGCTGTAAGTAATCCCGCGATTCAATGTGATATCCCAGCGCAATCCTTTATGAGGAAATGCTGATGGGAATCCCCACCAATCCATTTCTGGCATTCGTAATTTGACGTCAGCCACAGCGCCTGTTCGGTTGACCTTTTCATCCACCCCACCGCTGAATATTCCTTCCAACAAATTCATCCCTTCAGGCGTAGACGAAATATTTAACTCGCCGCCGCCATGACGGATTTTCATTCTTGCTTCTGTTATGCCATCCAACGGGATAGACAAACTTCTGGTCTCAACTACCTGTCGAAACACCAGTGGACCCAACAGAAACCACAATCCGATCATGATCAAAGCGACCGGAAATATCAGCGACCAGGCGCTGATCGGTAAAAATCCAAGATTGTCCAATAAGAACAATACACCCGCCAGTAACACCAGCAGCCCCCATAACAATCCTCTATTTCGCATACCATCCTCCTTTATCCATTGTCATTTCAAACCATTTCTTGGGTTTGGATAATGTTTCTCTTATATAGTCTATTGACAGAACCATAACTTCCAGTATAATCTTATTAATACTTAAGGGAACTTTGATAAATACTTCGATTTCTCATCCACTTTACTGCATGTGTACCCGGCGGAGATAATACAGCCGCCGCGGTTATTTTTCATTTACTAATCAATTTCAATTCAAAAACCTGGCCTCTGTCATATCTCCGCATATTCATATACGCCGATATGCTATTTTCGTTGTATTAATATTAGATCAAACAGAGGATTACAAATGAATATTGCATCAGATGTTACAGCATTAATTGGGAATACCCCCCTTGTCCGCATCAACCGGTTGGCTGATGGCGCCAAAGCAACCATTGTAGCTAAATTGGAATTCTTCAACCCAGCCCACAGTGTAAAAGACCGTATCGGTCTTTCCATGATCGATGCCGCTGAAAAAGCCGGCAAACTGAATAAGAATTCCATTATTGTCGAACCGACCAGCGGCAACACAGGGATTGCTCTGGCCATGGTAGCGGCAGCCAGAGGTTATAAAATCACGCTGGTGATGCCTGAAACCATGAGCAAAGAACGCCGCATGTTGCTAAAAGCCTATGGAGCCGAATTGATTTTGACCCCCGGAAGCGAAGGAATGGGCGGGGCAATTAAAAAAGCAGAAGACCTGGTTGCTTCTGATTCGCGCTATTTCCTTCCCCAGCAGTTTACAAATCCCGCCAACCCAGAAATTCATCGCAAAACCACGGCAGAAGAGATCTGGCGCGACACAGATGGAAAAGTTGATTTTCTTATCTGCGGCGTTGGCACTGGCGGAACAATCACCGGGGTAGGTGAGGTAATCAAAGCCCGCAAACCATCCTTTAAGGTGATTGCCGTTGAACCGGATGCATCGCCAGTGCTTTCTGGCGGCGCCAAAGGGCCGCATCCTATTCAGGGTATTGGCGCCGGATTTATCCCAGAGGTATTAAATACGAAAATATACGACGAAATCATTCGGGTCACAGCGGAAGACGCTTTTGCAACCGCTCGCGCTGCCGCCCGACAGGAAGGGCTGTTGGTGGGGATTTCATCCGGCGCTGCCCTGTGGGCTGGTTTGCAGGTCGCCAACCGTTTGGAAAATGCCGGGAAATTGATTGTGGTGATAATCCCCTCCTTTGGTGAGAGATACCTCAGCACCCCGTTGTATGCGGATCTGGTTGAATAAGGAATTTGTCTATGTTCAGAACTATGCGCAAGGATATTCAATCTGTTTTTGACCGCGACCCGGCTGCTCATAGTCTGGCGGAAGTGATATTTGCCTACCCCGGCCTGCATGCTCTGTGGGGGTATCGCATTGCGCACTATTTCTGGATTCACAGGTTGCTGCTTATTGGCCGGTTGACATCGAATCTTTTTCGTAATCTCACTGGCATTGAAATCCACCCCGGCGCTGTGATTGGTGAAGACTTCTTCATCGATCATGGTATGGGGGTTGTCATCGGTGAAACCGCAGAAATCGGAAACAACGTCACCCTATATCACGGAGTGACCCTGGGCGGAGTTAGCCTAGAAAAAGGGAAACGTCACCCAACATTACAAGACGGCGTAGTTGTTGGAGCCGGAGCCAAGATATTGGGTGCGATCACCATCGGCGAATGTAGCCGAATCGGCGCTAATGCCGTAGTGGTTAAATCGGTGCCGCCAAATTCAGTAGTTGTCGGGGTTCCCGGGCAGGTGGTGGTACGCAGCAAGCCACGTGAACTTACCCCTGATCTGCACCATGATCTGATGCCTGATACTATTGGAGAATCAGTCACCTACTTGCTGGAAAGACTGGAGAAAGTGGAAACCAAACTGCATATGCATGAGGCAGACCTTTCCATTCTTTATAAGAACGGCAATGGAAATGCTCAGGAACCGCATTTAACCCCGCACGCACCTGATCATGGGCTGTGGCGCGGCCAGGATTTTATGATTTAAAGTGAATCAATCGGCGGATCGAGTGGGTCATATTCCTCAGGGATAAGCTTCTTTTTCCGGCGGAAACCACCCAGAATCATCAGACCCAAACCTAGGACGCAAACCACAACCAGTCCAACGCCAAAACTCCGCCGATCCAAGTTTTGCAATCCAGCCGCGCTTTCAAACAACGGACGAGGAGTTGGGGTATACGTCAGCGTTGGTGTAAGGGTTATCGTCGGGGTTTGTGTGATTGTCGGAGTAGGAGTTTCCGGTTCAAGTGATGGTGTCGGAGACAGATCTGGAGTGGCCGTAAAAGGACCGTGGATTGTCAGTTTCTGACCAATCCTTAACACCGACCCGGATGAAAGACCGTTAAGTTGAATGATTTCATTAATCTTCATATTGTAGGCAATTGCGATACTCCAATAAGCCTGCCCGGCCTGCACTTCATGCACTAGCGAACCATCCGGCTGCATTGTGGCGGTAATCACCGGGGACACCTTTTGGCTGATGGACGGTGGATTGGGAACCACGACTCCGCCTGATGTTGTGGTTTTCGATATCGTGCCACCAGTTCCGCCGGAAGTATAGGCAGCATCCAGTACATAATAAGTCTGCCCATTTGCACCCAAAGCGATACCACCCCCAACGGATCGATAGCTGCTTTCCACAAAAGGAAGCAAATGCAGGTCATCTCCCTGCCACCAGGTTACAACTTCAGAAACGGAACGGCCACTGCAATAGATGTTTTCCGTAGCCCAAACGGTCCCACCCCCACCATAGCCGGCTGCGATAGCCCGATCCTTCGGGCGGGTTCCGCCTGGTCCTTCATGTGTGCAAATGCCGGTGCTAGCCATATACTCCGCGTGCGCTTGCGCAATGGCCATTAATGAGCCGTCGGTTTCAAGCGGAGAAAGCCCCTTACTAACTCGCACAGCATTCACCTGGGTAATCATGTCATACACATTGCCATCATCAGCCTTTACTACTTGCCCTGGCAAAAGAAGGCAAAGACAAATGAAACCGGAAAAGATGATTTTTAACGAATATTGGTTCACACGCACATTATACCCTCGTGAAATCAACCTTCACTACTGGCGTATATTTATTTCCACAGCCCAATTACGGGGTTGCCAAATGAGTGAAATTCTCAAGTTGATCCATTGGTAATGCATCCAAAACTAGAAAACACAACCCGGCGCTGTCTAAAACTTTCATCAAGTCGCGCGGTTCATCCGGTGAGACGGCAATTTGCAGCGGAAGTCCGTGTTGCTGGATTTTCTTTAAATAATCAAATTTGTTCAAAGCCCGGTTCCCTTTTCCGGGAACATATTGAATGGCGGATATACCCGGGATTTCCAGTACAGCGTCCAGATGCCGGAAAGATTCTTCGCCACAGATATGATAAATCGTGCGCTCAACAGTTTCTGCCTGCCCTAAAATATCTGGGGCTAGAAATTGCTGAAAATGCTTACGGCTGACCAGTGCCGCCAATTCGCATTCAAGAAGTAGATAGGGCGTGTTAGACCATAATTCACACCAGTGGATCATGCCCACTTGCTGCCGCGCTGCCACATCCATCAAGTTGGCATAGACAGCCCGCCATACGGCAGCAATTTCATCCAGCGTGGAATGGACTTCTTCTGGATAATCAATAAGAGATTGACAAATCTTTTCTGCCCCCATCAAGTTCATCAAAGCATCCGCCCCACCGCCCAGGTTCGGAGACATGAGCAATGCCTTTCCGGCAAGTTCCGGAATTAGCAATTTTAATAATCTATCAAGCTGGTTGGATAATTTGTTCTGTGAATCCAACTTCATTTCAGGCTGGGCTTGCCAATCCGAGAATGTTGGGGCAATCCAGGCATGATCGTCTTCATACGTAACCCTTGCGCCCAACAAACCTGCCAGGACAGATGCGCCCAGGTCCAAATGAATATAGGGAAGAGAATCTGCCAAAAAAAGGGTATTCTTTAACGCTTGTTGCTTTGCAATAAGCCATTCATGGGGATGCGTCAGCTTATCAAAGTGACGGCTTCTTCCCTGTTCACCTTTAGATAATCCCTTGGCTAAAAGGAGCGGACGGGAATTTTGAAGCTTCCACCAATTTTCATGCCGTTTAGCCCTTTCAGAAAAATCAGGGCAATCCAGCAATGGCTGCTCTGACAAGTTTTTGTTTGCTTCAACCCAGCTGTTATATCCGGGAAAAATGGATTGCGCATGTTTATGCAAATTCGTCCCTTGGTTGCATCACCGGATTTTCCATGAAATAATACTTTGGCATATGCAAAATACGGTAGATGTGCGGATTTCGTATAGAATAGGAATATTGTAATCGAGCATCTACAATAAACATAATTTAATTTAAACAGGTGAGGTTATGACTGAATTGCTATCCATTCGAGAAGCCCAACAAAAAATTGTATCCGTGGTTAAAAAGAGAAATTCGGAAATTTGCAGCGTAGCGGATGCCTACAACAGGGTTCTAGCCCAAGACATCCAATCCCCGCTGAATCTTCCCCCCTTTTCAAACTCAGCCATGGACGGATTTGCAGTTTACAGTAAAGATACCCTAAATGCCGCATCCTCTTCGCCGGTTTGTCTTCCGGTGAAAATGGATATTCCGGCCGGGCATCCAAAAGTCGAGCATTTGACTCCAGGAACTGCAGCCAGAATTTTAACGGGCGCCTCCATCCCTAGCGGAGCAGATGCAGTCGTCCCGGTCGAGAATACGGATCAGAATGCCACATCCCAGACAGTTGCTCTGCCCGAGTCTGTAGAGATCTTCTCCCCGATCAAATTCGGTGATAACGTACGGCCAGCCGGACAAGATGTCAAATCCGGTCAGCAGGTGCTGACAGCCGGCAGAATCCTGCAACCACAGGATATTGGATTGCTGGTTTCCCTGGGAATCCGGCAGGTGCAGGTGATGCCGCAGCCGCGCATCGCTCTTTTCTCTTCCGGGGATGAATTACTGACACCTGACCAACCCCTTACACCGGGAAAAATTTACGATTCAAACGGATTTGTTTTGGCCGGGCTGCTGAAAAAAGCTGGCGCCCAGGTGATTCAACTGGGAATCGCCAACGATAATCCGCAAAGCGTACTGGATACTCTCGATAAAGCCCTGCTGAATCCGCCGGATCTGATAATCAGTTCAGCCGGGGTAAGCGTTGGCGTATTTGATTACGTGCGCCAGGTGATCGAAGAAAACGGCGCTCTTTCCTTCTGGAGAGTGAATATGCGTCCCGGAAAACCGATTGCATTTGGGTTTTATAAAAACATCCCCTTTCTTGGTTTACCCGGTAATCCTGTTTCGGCCTATATTGGTTGCACTGTTTTTGCACTGCCAGTTATCCGCCACCTGATGGGGATACCGCCTTTTGCCCAAAAGACCGTCAAAGCGGTGTTGACTGAACCGCTGGAATCACCGGATGGAAGAGAGAGTTTCTACCGGGGAAACATTTATTTTGAAAATGGCGCTTATCAGGCTTCTTTGACTGGTCACCAGGGTTCCGGCAACCTGTTTTCCCTGGTGCAGGCCAATGCCCTGCTGATCGTCCCGGCTGGCGTAAAAATGATCCCGGCCGGTGAGGAAGTTTCCGCCTGGACTTTGGACTATGGTTTGGATTGAACTGTAGTTCCCCACGGAGGATAAATCTTATGACACATATGAAACATGAAATGCAATCCGGGAAAATTGAACATCACCGCATAGCCGCTGAAATGGCTCCAGCACGGATTGCTGTGGTTACGGTAAGCGATTCGCGTACCCCGGAGACGGATACCAACGGCATTTTCTTGAAGCAGAAAATTGAGCAATCCGGATTTCAACTGGCAGCCTATCATGTCGTGCATGATGAAGCGGCAGAAATTGAAACCCTGTTAGATGCATTAGTCCAGATGGATGTGCATATTATTCTTTTCAATGGCGGGACGGGTATCTCCAAACGGGATACCACGTTTGATGTGATTTCAAGAAAACTGGAAAAAGTCATGCCCGGTTTCGGTGAAATCTTCCGCATGCTCAGTTACGAGCAAGTGGGTTCGGCTGCCATGTTCTCACGGGCAACAGCCGGCGTGTACCGAGGAAAGGTAATCATTTCCACCCCCGGCTCACCGGCCGCCGTCCAGTTGGCCTGGGAAAAACTCATCGCCCCAGAAATGCAGCACCTGGCCTGGGAAATCACACGGTAAAAAGACTTTCCTGATTAAGTTGTTTTCAAGGATAAAGTGTCCGACTGGATTTGAACCAGCGTAATCTACCCAGCAAATTGGGGCGGAATGGTAGAGACCTCATTAAAACCCATGAATCGAGTAGAATAATGTTGGGGTGGGATCAAATGCGATCCCACCCTACAAACTGTTTCGGCCTATATTGGTTGCACTGTTTTTGCACTGCCAGTTATCCGCCACCT
>JBAWYZ010000123.1:0-6886 GCA_037143255.1 Leptolinea sp.
AGACCTTGATATCGTGCCCGTACCCAATTGTTCGGAAAGTCCAGGAGCGGTTGGGGATCTGGTTGTAAGGTTTGTTATCATTGCAGCCGTTCACAGCAATATTGAAATGATCCAACATGCAGTCTTTGCCATGTACATGTACTATCGCATCTCCCAGTTTGTGGATGGCGGCTACTGGATCAACGCCATTCCAAAAAAGGTGACTGGGGTCAAAATTGCATCCCAGCGCTGGCCCACAGGAATCCCGCATGCGCAACAATGTCTCAACGTTATAGATTAACATGCCCGGATGCATTTCAATGGCAATTTTCGCACCATGTTCTTGAGCAAATTTAGCAGCACCCTGATAATATGGAATGGCGACTTTGTTCCATTGGTAATCAAGGATTTCCAGGAAATGCGGCGGCCATGGACAGGTGACCCAGTTGGGTGACTTATCATCCGGTCCGCCGGCTGGTAATCCTGAAAGAATATTGATCGGTACCACGCCCATCATTTCTGCCAGGCGCACGGTTTTGCGGAAAAGATCATCTGAATCTTTGGCCAATTTCTTATCCGGACTTATTGGATCCCAATGACAAGAAAATGCGCTGATGATCAAACCCCGCGTCTCAACTGCTTTCAAATAGGCTTTTCGCTTACTTTCACTTTCCAGCAATTCATCAATCGGACAGTGCTGCCCGCCCGGCAATCCGCCGGTACCAATTTCAATTGCTGTTGCCCCTGCCGCGGCAATTTTGTCTAAAGCCTGTTCAAAAAAATAATTTTGGTACAGTACAGAAAATACTCCAATGCGCATAATTTATTCTCCTTTCAAGGGTTTCGTGAACTAATTATTTAAGGCATCCTGTTGTCGGCGAAGTTTCACAACTCTTAATGTTTCGTCCAATATGACATCACCCCAGGTAATAATTTGACCTGCTGATACCGGTTTTTTCATTTCTGCCCCAGGACATAATCCGGTTGGTAAAGCTTGTAGCTTTTTAGCTTCAACGGCTATATCAATCTGTCCGTAAAAAGTATACCCACCAAAATCATCCAGTTTTTCCCCAGGCTTCAGGTCTCGCTTCGCAGTACCAACGCTTTCAGCAACTAGATAAGGTTTTGGAACTAGAGTCGTTTGCCGATAAAAATATGCACGAGCAACTGAAATTGGAGCCTCAAGGAACCAAAGGTGATATGGACGGAAAAAGGTGTAATAATAACCTCTCCCTACTTTGAGGTATTCTAGGTCCGCACGAATACGCGGGTCTTCAACTCGTACTGTAATAAAAACACCACCTGTCAAGCTATTTCCTTGAACAAAATCAACAGTGTTCGGTCTTTCAATCAATCCCCCATCCTCTTTTAATGCAAAAAGTTTTGAAATGTTAGTCAAATCAGCTTCGGGTCCAAGCATGCTACGTTTTTGCGGAAGACACCCGGTCGAATTGGCAACGCAAGTCATCTCAAACATTGTCTTGGTTCCATCTACATAAGAAGCCACTGTGAATGGGTCTTTATTTGCTTTTCGGGCTGATTCGGCTACTGTTTCAGGGGTTGCTTTCGGATTAAGGGGATTATTTTTACCTTTTCCAATGACTATTGGCTGATATCCAAGGCTTGAAACAAAATCCCACAATTCCATCAAACATCCAGGCTCATCCCCTGAAGAAACTGTATATAGAATACCAGCCTCGTCTGCAAGTTTTTTGAGGACACGACCGACTGTTACATCCGCTTCGATATTGACCATCACAACATCTTTATGGTTTTCGATGCAGGCAAAAGCTGTCTCCGCCCCTGAAAATGGATATGGCGTTACATCTGTGACAATATCAATATCCTCAAGTTGGGATGCCAGGGAATAGGAACTTGTTACTACACGTTTCCCAGCTCGAAGACTATCTGTCGCTACTCCAACAATATCCGTTTCAACGATTTTATCGGAAGGAACCCCGCTATCTATAAAAGTCTGACGCGCCAAAGATACATCCGGGTCAGCTAAAACGCTTACTACCATCCCTTTTATACCGGCCACCGCCTGAACAAATCCAGATCCGATCCATCCCGCTCCTGAGGAACCTATCCGGATAGCTTTCCCAGCCGAATGCAGTTTTGTAAGTTCGTCAATAATCATACTTACCGGCCTTTCTTATCGACTATTACCGCCCGGGCGGCTTCCACGATATCAAATGCAGTAAGATGGTATTTTACTAGTAAATCGTCAGGCTCTGCCGATTCGCAATATGTATCCGCTAAACCGACAAAACGCATGGGAACCGGGTAATGACTGGCCACGATACGGGCGATATTGCTCCCCATTCCGCCAGTCAACAAATGTTCTTCAGCAGTAACAATTGCACCTGTATCTTTTGCGGCTGAGACAATTTCGTCCACATCCATTGGACGAAGTGTATGCATATCAACTACTCTGGCTTGTATGCCTTCTTCCGCCAGTATGGCTGCGGCATCCAGCCCTGCAGCAACCAAAATCCCACAGCCGATAATTGTCAGATCTTTACCTTTCCGCACAATGTTAGCTTTGCCAATTTTGAAAGGTACATTTCCTTCTTCATAAATATGCGGCATAGCCACCCGACTGGATCGTAACCAAACTGGACCAACATAATCGGTAGCTTCTTTAACGGCCGCCATCATTGACCCCGGATCGCTAGGTACAAGCATTAACACCGTGGGAAGGCCTCCTACAAGAGCTAAATCTTCTATACCCATTTGGGTTGGACCATCCTTCCCAAGGGTTATCCCACCGTGACTGCCCAGAATTTTAGCGTTTAGATTAGAAATCGCAACGGACAGGCGAATTTGATCATACGCATTACACAAAAGAAATGACGAGAAGGAAGTGATCCAGGGTATTAACCCTGCTCCAGCCATTCCAGCTCCAATTCCCACCAGGTTCGATTCCGCGATACCAATATTGAAATAGCGGTTCGGGAAGGCTTTTCGGACAGTATCGGCTTTAGTAGAATTTCCCAGATCACCATCCAACACAACCACTTTCGGGTTTTCAGTTGCGACCTTTAAGATTGCATCGCCAAATACATCACGCATGGATTTACCGGGTTTTAAACCGGCTTTTTCGCCTAGCTGCATAGAATTTCCTCTTTCGCTTTCTCAGCTTGATCATTGGTTAATGCCCGGCCATGGAAGGTAAAATCGTCTTCAACAAAGGAAACCCCTTTGCCTTTTATTGTATGAGCAATTAATATTTGCGGTTTATTTTCAACTCCCTGACAAGCATGTAATTTATCTGTTACCGCCTGGATGTTATGCCCATCGCATTCTTCAACATGCCAGCCAAATGCCCGCCACTTATCAACCAGTGGTTCAAGGCTCATTTCCCGAGCAATCGGACCGCATTCCTGGTATTTGTTGTAATCCAGAATAGCTGTTAACTCGTTTACCTTAAAATGGGATGCGGCCATGGCGGCTTCCCATATTTGGCCGGCTTCACATTCACCATCGCCCAACAGTACATATACTCTGAAATCCTTACCTGTCAATCGTCCACCCAGGATTTGGCCAATTGCCAGGGATAAACCCTGCCCGAGCGATCCGGTAGTAGCTTCAACCCCGGGCATCAATCCCAAAATGGGATGACCCTGTACAGGACTGTTAATTTCGCGTAACTTGTAAATCATTTCATGGGGAAAATAACCTGCATGCGCAAGAATGGGATAAAGCAATGGAGCAGCATGGCCTTTTGACATTATAAATCTGTCACGCTCCGGCCAATCCGGTTTTTTTGAATCATATTTCAAAATTCCGTTAAAGAATAAGGCTGTCAATATCTCTACTGACGAAAAGGAGGAGGAGGGATGACCAGAACCTGCTTTTGTTGTGGTTTCAATAATCTCAATTCGTAGTTTCTTTGTCAACTCTCGTAATTCGGATAAGTTTTCGGTTGTTATAGTCATACAGTTTTACTCCTGAACTTTCTGGATAAAATCATTTACCTGTTGCGTGGTAGGTAGTGCGGGAATTACCCCGCGCGTAAGAGCTGTAACAGCTCCAACTGCATTGGCAAAACGGAATACTGATTTCAGATTGGTTTCATCCAACATATCCAACCATAATCCGCTGGTCAATTTTGTTAATAATCCCGCCATGAAAGCATCGCCACAGCCTATTGCGTCGATGGTCTTGACCTTATATGAAGCAACAAACCCTATTGCCTTCTGGCTGCAGAAAAATGAGCCATTCGGTCCAAGGGTTACAGCCACAAGCTGAGGGCCACGTTGTAAAAGGCTCGTTGCGCCTTTTTCTGGGTCAGAACTTCCAGTCAATAATTCCAACTCGATTTCATTGACTTTCAGTACATCGCACTCACTGACCATTTTATTAGTTTGCTCTTGCACTTCAGAAGTACTATCCCAAAGGCTGGGGCGATAATTTACATCAAAAGAGATAATCGCTCCGGCTTTTTTTGCTACATTTACAGAATGGAAATGAGCCGAACGGGCAGGTTCCCGCACCAGACTGAGTGAATCACAATGAAAGGCTTTTGTTGATCCAACCAGTGTTTCATCAATTTCATCTGCTCTTAAGCACAAATCAGCACCGGGGTTCCGATAAAAAACAAACTCGGCGTTGTTTTCATCGGGCATAGCGATGAAAACTACCGTTGTCCGCACATTTTTATCAACTCGCATTCCCGTGATATCGACCCGATTATCATTCATCACCCTGATTAGGTTTTCTCCAAACGCATCCGAGCCTACTTTTCCGATAAACGCGCATCTTCTTCCAAGCCGTGTAGCAGCTACCGCAACATTGGCAGGTGCACCACCAGGGGTTGGAAAGAATGCTTTAACATCGGCTAACCGTTTCCCAACTGCATCCGGAAACATATCCATCAAAATCGTACCTTGACAAACAATGTCCATTTTGTTCTCAAACCTTTAATTCATTTTGAAGAGAATACCGGTCACCTCTGAAGAATAATCGCAGGAATTCAACAGGGGCATTGCTTTCAGTATAAGAAACCCGTTCAACAAATAAGACAGCAGATCTGTGTGGAACTCCCATTGTTTTTGCATGAATGGAACTGGCAAGCGTCGCGCGAATGGTCTGCTGCGCTCTAATTATTTGGATGCCATATACTTTTTCCAATACAGTTCTTAATGGGATTGTCGCGTAATCATGGTTCAAAATTTCTGGAACAAGGTTGCGATTAAAAAATGCTTCTTCAATACACATAGGTTCTTCATTTGCAAGACGAAGACGTTCAAGACGGGCTACAATAGTACCTGGCTGGATCTTTAAAAACCCTGCTGCATCTTCAGGACACTGAACCAAACCAGAAAATAATACTTTAGTGGCTGGCACCATGCCGCGGCGGATCATGTCTTCTGTAAAGCTAATAATGCGTGAAGTTCCTTGTTCCAAAGGCGAAGCGTTTACAAATGTTCCCTTTCCTTGCTTGCGTTGGATTAAACCCTCATTAGAAAGGCGGTCTAACACCTGACGGATGGTAGATCGGCTTACTTTATATTCTAATATTAATCCCGATTCGGTAGGGATCATCTCCCCAACTTTCCAATCTCCACGCATGATCATACCGTGCAACAGATCGTACAATTGGTAATGCAACGGTAATTTACTGGACCGATTGATAGCTCGAAACGATGGGTTGGATATCGGGATCGGGGAGATTGGTAGAAATGAATTAATCATTCTATTTCTCAGGAACGGAAACCCATTTACCGCTTTCAGATGATTGTTGAGCCGCATCCAGAACCAGTTGGCACCGCAAGCCGTCATAAAAATCTGGATGAACTTGTTTCTTCTCTGCTGCGGATTCTATGAAATCTTTTATTTCATGAATAAAAGTATGTTCCCAGCCGATGATATGCCCGGGAGGCCACCAGGCATTTACATAAGGATGTTTGTTTTCTGTGACAAGAACATTACGGAATCCTTGCTCTAAACTTTCATCGTTGCGAGAAAAGTACTCCAGTTCATTTAACCTTTCAAGGTTAAAAACAAATGATCCTTCGCTTCCAAATACTTCAAGACGAAGGAAGTTCTTTCTACCGGTGGCAAATCTGCTGACAAGGAAAGCCCCTAGAGCGCCTTGTTGAAATCGTGCCATAAAGTATGTTGCGTCATCTGCTGTGACAGGATATTTTTTGCCATCAGCAGCTTTTCTTTCTTTTACAAAGACTTCCTGTGCGCCAGTTACAGCTTCAAATTCACCAACAAGGAAACGGGCTAAATCTACAATATGTGCGTTCATATCACCATGCGCACCAGACCCGCCGGTTTTTACATCATTCCGCCACACAAACGGGAAAGAAGGATCCACCAACCAATCCTGATAATATACAGCATTAAAGTGGTGAATTTTTCCGATCTTTCCTTGATCAATCAACGATTTTGCCAAAAGTATTGCCGGGACTCTCCGATAATTGAATGCAACCATATTTGTCACACCGGCCTCTTGAACAGAAACCAGCATTCGGCGAGCCTCATCGGCATTCCTGGAGATCGGCTTTTCGCAGATGATGTGTTTGCCTTTCTTCGCGGCAGCAATTGCAATTGGTTCATGAGATTCGTTAGGCGTGCAAATATCAACCATATCAATATCATCGCGATCAATTAGCTTTTCCCATGATGTTTCTGTGGTCTGCCAGCCATATTGAGCCGCGAATGGCTCAAGAGAAGATTTGTCAGGGTCGCATGCAGCCTTCAGAACCGGTTTTACCGGTAGTTTAAAATGATAGGCAACATCCAGGTAGGCATTGGTATGAGCCCTTCCCATGAATCGAGTCCCAAGAATTCCAATATTAATATCCTTCATTTTGCCTCCGAGGGAAATTGCTAACTTAATTGATCTGAATTATATGTACCATTATTAGTACATTATAATGATGGTTTATTC
>JBAWYZ010000124.1:0-6833 GCA_037143255.1 Leptolinea sp.
CTGAAGACCCCGGCTATCTGTTTTACGCTTCAAAGCCAAAAAAGCTAGAACGCTCAGAGCGCCAATAACACCACCGCCCAACCAGATGAATCTTGGGCCAAAATTATCAGATAGAAGTCCACCTAACACTGGGCCGATGCCCATTGATATCCCCCAAGTCAGTCCATACAGACTCATATATCGTCCACGCATATCGGTAGGCGCCAGGTTTGCCGCATAAGTACTTGATGTAGGTACGAGGATCATCTCGCCAAAGGTTAAAAGCACCATGCTGATCCAGAATCCCCAGAACCCGGTCATGAAAGCAATGCTTAATGTGGCGATTCCATAAAAAGCGGAACCAATTGCCAGCATACTGTGGGAGGAGTGTTTTTTTGACCATGCGGTGATTCCCAGTTGAAAAAGCACAATCATGATGCCGTTGGTTGTAGGTAGAAAGCCGTATTGATTTTCGGGAATGCCATATTGCTGCTTTGTGTATACTGCCAATAAAATCCAAACCAGCGCTGCGCAAACTTGAATCAACGCAAATGCCAGCACAAATTGCATGTAGGGTTTATCTCTGAAAATGATGCTATACCCACCGAATTTTTCACGGCCTTGTTCAGTCTTTACCAAACCACTTAGCTTTGATGGTAATGTCTCTTTGCCCAGAAAGAGCATCATCAACCCGTAAGTGCTCATCCCGGCTGCGGCACAGAAAAAAGCAATGATATAGGAGGATGAGGCCATGAAGCCGCCGATTGCCGGTCCGATGGCGACACCGAGGTTATTGCTTAAGCGCAAGAGTGAATAAGCATCTATTCGTTTATCTTCGGGGATCAAATCGGCCAGCATCGCATCCGCCCCTACCCGAAACAACGGATTGAATGCACCCGCCAACCCTGCTATTATGGAAAACTGAGCATAGGTAGATGCCCCCTGGTACAACAAATAAACCAGCCCATTGCCGAGTAAGCTAATAACCATAACCCCTTTGCGTCCGATTTTATCGGTAACTGGGCCGGCAATAAATGTAAAAAGGATGGAGACGGCCGCGTTGATCGTCATGATGGTGGCAGAGGCGGTTAAAGGGAGATGCAATTTCCCACTGACATACACCATAAGGAATGGCCAAATCATGCTGGCTCCAGTGGTGCTGATCAGCAAACCCCAGAAGAGTATCCAGAACTGGCGCGGGTATTCTGTTCTCGCTTTTCGAAAACTGGATAACATAAAACCTACCAATTTGCCAGGTGTTTTCGGAGTCGGACTTTATTCTCGCTAATTTCAAATAAAAGCGCTCCGAGGCTGGTATTCAATGTTACCAGAAATTCAAAAAGCGGCAACGCAACGCTGAGCATAAACTACTCAGCTTATATTTATTTGCCATTAACAGAAAGAGATCAAGAGAAAAATGATTAAGCAGAGTGCATGTTGTTATCAAAGAATTAATTCGGATGGCATGTCATAATTATTTCAATTTCCCGTTCTCATTTCGTGTTTTTGTTGCTTTGTGGTTGTTAATTTTGTTTTTGAGCAGTTACACAAACTCCTTTTGGTTTTCTTAAGAATTAAGTTTTTCTAAGAGGTTCCAAAAGGCACTTTACCCACAAGGCTAAATGCTATAATTTAACTTAGCTTCATTATCAAATCGTGGGAACTTTTTATTTAACCGTAGAAACTTATGTCCTTTGTTCATCTGCATGTCCATTCTGAATATTCGTTGCTTGATGGTTTCAGTAACATCAAGAAGCTGGTAAAACGCGCCAAAGAAATGGAGATGCCAGCGATTGCTTTAACTGATCACGGCACAATGCACGGGATCATCGAATTCTACAATGCCGCTACGAACGCCGGTGTGAAGCCAATTTTAGGGATTGAAGCCTACCTTGCAGCGCGTGGGATGAATGACCGTGACCCGACCAAAGATCGTTCGTCATCTCACTTGCTGCTGTTGGCTGAAAACTTGACCGGTTATCGCAACTTGCTCCAACTAGCCAGCGCCGCTCAATTGGACGGATTCTATTACTACCCCCGCATTGACCGCGACCTGCTGGCGCTCCATTCCGAAGGACTGATCGCTACCACTGGTTGCATGGCTTCTGAAATTTCACGCACCATACTTGACCAGGGCGAAGAAGCGGCTCGCAAGAAACTGGATTGGTACTACGAAATTTTCGGCGCTGAAAATTTCTTTATGGAATTACAGCAACATAACATCCCAGAAATTGAAACCCTCAATAAAACGTTGCTCAGTCTGGGGCCGCGTTATAAAGCTCGGTATGTTGCTACCAATGATGTGCATTACATCGACCAGAGCGATTCGCGGCTGCAGGATGTTTTATTGGCAATTCAAACCAATACGAAATTGAATGATCCGAAACGCATGCGCATGACAGATCCGTCTTATTATCTGCGCACTCCACAGGAAATGCAAAATCTATTTTCTATGGCGCCAGAAGCGTTAAGCAACACTCTTATGATTGCCGAACGCTGTAATGTTGATCTTTCACCCAAGGAATACCATCTGCCGGTTTTTCCGGTACCACAAGGTTTTTCCGCCGAAAGCTACTTGCGCCATTTGTGCGAAGAGGGGTTGCAGCGCCGCTATGAGCAGCGGACAACAGATCCAAAAGTCCGTGAACGGCTAGAATACGAACTGGGCATTATCCACAATATGGGATTTGATGCCTATTTTCTGATTGTGTGGGATTTGTGCCGATTTGCGCGCGAAGAGGGTATTTGGTATAATGCGCGCGGCTCGGCTGCTGGCTCTATGGTGGCTTACACGTTGGATATCACACTGGTGGAACCTATCAACCATGGGCTGATTTTTGAGCGTTTCCTGAATCCGCACCGCATCAGTATGCCGGATATTGACCTGGATTTTCAAGATGATTTGCGCCCGAAAATGCTGGAATACTGCGCCCATCGCTACGGGGAAGATCGGGTGGCGCAGATCATCACCTTCGGGACCATGGGCGCTCGAGCCGCATTGCGTGATGTCGGTCGGGTGATGGATGTGCCGCTATCGGAAGTTGACCGGGTAGCGAAAATGATTCCTAATATGGGTGCAGGTGCGCTCTCTATTGCTGACGCAATAGAATCAGTACCTGAATTTAAAGCAATTTATGAAAGCGCGCCGTATCTAAAGGATTTGATTGAAACAGCGCGCGATATGGAAGGCACCGTTCGCAATGCTGGTACGCATGCTGCCGGGGTGATTATTGCTGATCAACCGATTGTCAACCTGGTGCCGCTTCACCGGCCAACCAGCGGATCAGAAGATAGCCCGATAAAAGTGGTCACTCAATTCGATATGGGCGTATTGGAAGCTCAGCGTTTGCTCAAGGTGGATTTCCTCGGTCTGGCCACGCTGACGACCATGTCGCGGGCATCCGATTTTATCTTTGCCCGACATGGTATTCGTCTAAATTTACAGAACATCCCAACCGATGACCACGAGACATTTGAATTTATCAGCGCCGGGCATACAGCCGGGACCTTTCAATTAGAAGGCAGTGGCATGACCCGTTACATTACCCAGATGCGTCCGGAAAACTTGGATAATGTCATTGCTATGGTGGCTTTATACCGGCCGGGGCCAATGGAGCATATTCCCACGTATATTCGGCGTATGCACGGCGAGGAAGAAGTCGCCTACCTGCACCCGTTGTTGGAGCCGATATTCAAAGAGACATACGGTATCCCGATCTACCAGGAACAATTGATGGTTGCGGCTATGAATCTCGGAGGATTCACAGCGTCTGAATCTGATGAACTGCGCAAGGCAATCTCCAAAAAGAATGCTGATGCCCTGATGAAGCACCAGCATAAGTTTATCAACGGTGCAAAAGCAAACGGCATTGCCGAAGAAACTGCATCGTCAATTTTTGAAGACTGGGAAAACTTTGCCCGCTATGGGTTCAACAAAAGCCATGCTGCCGATTACGGCGTGATTGCAGTTCAGACTGCCTACCTGAAAACGCATTACACTATCGAATACATGACTGCCCTCCTTTCTGCCTCGAAAAACGAGACGGAAAAAGTGGCTTTCTATATTGCCGACTGCCGGACGTTGGGAATCAATGTCTTGCCACCAGACGTAAATGCTAGTGGATGGGATTTCACCATTGAAGATTGCGAAGGAAAATGTAGTGAGATCCGTTTTGGTTTAGGAGCTATTAAGAATGTGGGGCAGGGGCCGGTCGAAACGATTCTCAAAGTCCGTAATGAGGACGGCGCTTTCAAAGACCTGAATGATTTTGCCGGCCGGGTCGACTTACGGTCTGTGAACCGCCGTCCGCTGGAATCAATGATTAAGGTAGGTGCGCTGGATTGTTTTGGGACCCGCGCGGCGCTACTTCAAGCGCTTGATCAGATTATTTCCGTCAGCGGAAGTCACTTTAAAGCTGCCGAGAGCGGACAAATGACATTTTTTGGCACTATTCAGGGTGTTGAAGAGCATATTGCCCTACCTATGGTAGCCGAAATTGACCGGCGCGAGAAATTGGATTGGGAAAAAGAATTGATCGGCCTGTATGTTTCTGATCATCCCCTTTCGCCATATCTGGCAGTAATGACCGACGCCGTCACGCATTTCTCTGCGCAATTGAAGGAAGCCAATCCGAACGAAAAGGTCACCGTGGCAGGCATGGTGACGAAATTTCGCACGCACTTCACTAAAGACGGTAAAGCGATGGGGTTTGCAACAATTGAGGATTTACAGGGAACAATCGAACTGGTGCTTTTTCCACGCAGCTGGGATGCCTGCAATAGTAAAATTCAGGTGGAAGCTGTGGTTTTGGTAACCGGCAAACCGGATATCGGGTCTGGCGATCCAAAAGTGCTGGTTGACAGATTGGAAGAGATCGACCTGACCAAACCCATCAAAAAGAAAAACGGTGATAAAAAATCAACAATGCCGGCTGTAATACCGGGGGCTGAGCCTCAAGTTGTTCAGCAGGATGTACCGGAACCAGAGTGGGCAGATATACCCCCAAACCTACAGGATTATGAATTTTCTGATAGCACTGATTTCAAACAATCACTTACAGCAGTTGCAGAAATCCATTCAGTTTGGACAGGAAATGGTAACAATGGATCGGTACCTGAGTATGAGGGCGAAGTTACACAGCCAGAAAAAAGTTCTAACGGGTCAGGTTCAAACGGCATAGTTGAGAAAACTGAAGCTGCTGTCAAGTTGGATGAAATCCCTGCTGAGCCGGCTATACCGGATAATTACATCCCGCAGCGCATCACTGTAGCGCTACTGCCAACCGGCGATAAAGAACGTGATAAAGCCCGGTTGATTCGGGTGCATACGATTTTAACAGCCAACCCCGGAAAAGATAAATTTGATTTCCTGATGTTTGAGAATAACCAGCAGTACCAAATGGATTTCCCGAATCATAATACCCATATCTGTGATGAGGTTCTCACCACATTAAAACTGGTAGTGGGGGAAGAGAATATCACCGTAGCCAAGAAGGTTTAAGTGGGAGGAAATTAGCATATGGGAAACTATAGTTTCCTTGAATATACGTTTCCAATCGTTATATCGACACAACCCTTTAGGGCAACCCGTAATTAATTCTTCGATTTACGCCGGCCTTCAATTCGCCCATCCAACAAATGACGGATTGTTAGAATTGGATGGTAGAGCAACATGCGCGGCCCAGAATAGCGCATCACTTGGCGGATACGTTCGCGCATCTTTGGTTTGTAGCACTGCACGGGGCATTTGGCACAGGTGGGTTTATCTGGTGCGAACGGGCAGCACAGTAAGCGCGAATGGGCATATTCCATTAGTTCCAGACAATCCTCGCAAAGATCGTTTTTCGATTGATGATGGTTACGGCAGTTCAGGCCGATCATCAATTGGATAGTACGGTCTTCGCGGATAATCCGGGGAGATAGAATGTGTTTTGATAAGTCACTATTCAAGGTCAAATCACATTAGCAGGATATCTGTTTTTGAAAGAATAAATAGTCGTGCAAACGAGGAGTAAAAACAGGGCGGGCAACTGGTTCTGCAAGAACAACGGTTTTTGCAGATAGGAAAAATAGGTGCTGGTCAACGCAAAAGCGCAGAGACCAATAATAATTCCAATATGACTTTTATCTTTTTTCGTAAGTTCTACCAATCGTTGAGTTTCCTCATCCAGATGGATTAGCAGAAATATTGTCGGCCCGACCAGATAAGCGAGAGTATAGTCATTACTTAATGTGGGGAAAAGTAGCGCACCGATGGTACTAGCCAACAATAAAAACGGATCCAGAATAGTTCTGCGAACAAAAGCGTTGTAAAAGCATATACCGATCAGAATGATTATGGTTACAGTCAACGTTGACTGTATAACCTGGAAATCAGTATCCGGAAAATTGAAATAATAATTAATGAAAGACACAAAACCGTTGATGCTGTGATTCACTGACCAATCCGATTTGCCAATGCTAGAGACAACTCGTGTCATCGCAGTCACATAATGCTGCATGATTTCCAGGCCAAGGAGGAATAGAAGCGCAATATTTGCAAGACCCAGAGATGCCCAGCGCAGGAATGTTCTTTTCCAATCTCTCCAGTCGTCTGTCAGAAAAATCACAAAAATTGCCGGGTAAATTTTCAGTTGCACGCTGATGCAAAAAAAGATGTACGCAAGCCAGCGCAAGCGAGGAATTTTGTGAAATAACAGAATCGCCAGAAATGCAAATCCCATAGCAATCAGATTGAACTGTCCACGCTCTATTTCAAAAAGTAACCCATAAGAAAAAAGACTGGTGGCAAACAGAAACCAGGCGAAAGAAGGTAGTTTCTTGCGGTAGTTCAGAAAATAAGGCAACCCAATTGA
>JBAWYZ010000125.1:0-6785 GCA_037143255.1 Leptolinea sp.
GAAATATTCTTTGAGCAAATTATCAAACCAACTCTTGTCTTAAATGAACAACGGGCGCGTGAAAATATTCATTGGATGGCTCAAAAAGCCCGGCTGGCAAAAGTTCAATTCCGCCCCCATTTCAAAACCCATCAATCGTTGGAAATTGGAGCCTGGTTTCATGAAGAAGGAGTCCGCTCCATCACTGTCTCTTCAGTAGAAATGGCCGATTACTTTGCGGATGGCGGCTGGAGTGATATCACCATTGCTTTTCCCATGAATTTTCGCCAAATTGATCAAATCCAAACTCTTGCTTCAAAAATCAATCTCGGGATTGTAATTGAAAACCTGGAGGCGATAGCCCTTCTAGGAAGAACTATTCGTCAAAACTTAAATATCTGGTTAAAGATTGACAGCGGCGCCCACCGGACTGGCATTCCATGGGACAAACCGGCAACTGTTCTTGAAATCCTCGCTGAATCAAAAAATTATCCTCATCTGGTGATTCGGGGCATCCTGACCCATGCCGGCAGCACATACACAGCCCAAACACCCGAAGACGCTGTTTGTCTGCACATTGAATCTACTACGCGAATGATTCAGTTGCAGCAGATGATTGTTCAGGCAGGTTTTTCAAAACCATTGATCTCCATCGGTGACACCCCCGGCTGTAGTCTGCAAAATGATTTTGGTGCGGTAGACGAAATTCGCCCCGGCAATTTTATCTTCTTCGATGCCGAACAACTGGAGATTGGGTCTTGTTCGCAGGATAAAATATCCGTTGCCCTTGCCTGTCCAATCGTCGCCCGGCACCCCGGAAGAAATGAGGTCGTGATCTATGGAGGAGCCATTCACCTGAGTAAAGAGAGTTTCATGCATACCGGCACCTCATCCTATGGTTTGGTTGCCAACCCCGAACAAAATGGCTGGGGCGAAATTCTCCCGGATTGTTCTATTATCCGCCTCTCCCAGGAGCACGGTATTCTATCGGTGCCAGGCTCCATGCTGGATCAATTCCAAATCGGTGGACTGGTGATGGTGATTCCGGTGCATTCCTGCCTGACTGCCCACCTAATGCGCCGCTATGTCACTTTGGAGGGAAGAGAAATTCGGATGATGGCCATCTAACTGATCAAAATTAACGGAACTGGCGTAAAAACAAGAATAAAGATGATTAGCGCCAGGACTGCCAGAACTTTGCGTTTATCGTCCAATTCAGTAATTTGATCGACAGGTTCCGCATAGAACCGGCCAACAAAGAAAACGATTCCTGCCCACAACCACCACCCGTTCCAGACAAATCCCATCAAAACAAGTAAGGCAATAATCAATGGCCGAATTTTTTTGGCTTTTTCTTTTCCCACCAAAACGTAAATCATGTGTCCACCGTCTAATTGACCAGCCGGAATCAAATTCAAGGCAGTAATCAAGAGACCAGCCCAACCGGCCCAGGCAACGGCATCGATCATGACATCCCGACCGCCAATCGGAAAAGGATGCGCTGTAAAAAAGTACCCTATCCAGTACAAGATCGGATTTATCCCGTTGAAAGTTACTGGCTGCGGTAGCAACTGCCCAAAAGTAATAAATTTCAGGAACAAATAAAGCAGACTGTTACCTTCCATCATCATCGTCTGGCCTGTTGCGCCGACTGCTTGAATGGTATCCACAGTTGAAAGCCGAAGACCAATGATTAGAACCGGTATTGCAACGGCCAAGCCGGCCATCGGTCCGGCAATCCCAATATCCAATAATTCGCGTTTGTTTCTGGGCGGTTCTTTCATATTAATCACAGCGCCCATTGTCCCAAAAGGACTAAATGGAAAAGGGATAAAATATGGCAGCGTTACCTTTACCCCATGATAACGACCCATAAAGTAATGTCCAAACTCGTGGGCGCTTAGAATAGCCATCATACTCAAAGCAAAAGGCCAGCCCTTGCTAATCAAAACACCGGCTGCCTGCAGAAAATTGGCTGGCAATGGATCTGCTAATCCATAACTTGCCCCGGCAAAAAGAACACTTAATAAGGTTAGCAGAAATAGAACTAAGTTGATTAACGAATTCGATTCTTTGGGAGTCAAGACTCCGTCCACCAGCAGAATTGACTGCTGCTCCCCATCCTTGCGAAAGTGAGGCGTGATATTAAATGGTTTCAACTGTTCGGCCAATTGCGCATAAGCCTGGATTGAATCAATTTCGCGCAAATGACCACGGTAACGCGTCAGATAGCCATCTTTTTGGCTGCCCTCTGTCACATCTTCAATAACAAAAATTCTTTCGATGAAAGTTCGATAATTATTGGTAGAAACTGGGTATTCCATGCTACTCCTGGCAGATAACCGATAATAAAATAGGCGGAAGTGGATGGGAGTCGAACCCACCGTGGCCCGCAAAGCGACCCACCACCGGTTTTGAAGACCGGAAAGCCCACCGGGACTCAACCACTCCCGGGTTTAGGATACAACAGAGTTGCAAACTCGACAAGGGATGAGCAATATATTTGGTTATTGCAGAAGCACAGCGCCTTACTGCAAATTATTGCTCTCATTGTTAAGTTCATCAGAAAATATCCAACATTTAATAATATAAGTGACTATCAACCGTAAAATATGCAATAAATATCACTTGAATTATCTGACCTCCCATCGTACACTTCATTTTCTCGGAAATGATTTCCCATTCATAAATTACGGAGGTAGTAATGGCTCAAAGCAAACCAGAAGCTGAGGTTGGTCACGAAGCATTCACAAACAAGTTGAAAGGGCTTCGCGGTCAGATGAAAGCAGGCGGTGGCGAAAAAAGGATTGAAGCTCAACATGCAAAAGGTAAAATGACTGCGCGAGAACGCATCGACTCCTTATTGGATGAAGGCTCATTCCAGGAAATCAATGGCTTAATGGTCAGCCGCCACACTGACTTTGGCTTGGATAAAGAAAAATTTCCAGGTGACGGTATCGTAGCCGGATTCGGAAAGATCAATGGGCGGCGAGTTTGTGTTTACGCCCAGGATTTCACCATTATGGGTGGGTCTTTCGGTGAAGTTGCCGGCCAAAAAGTTGCGCGCATCATGGACCTGGCAATGGATGCTGGCGTTCCTGTAATCGGTCTTAACGATGGAGGCGGTGCACGTATTCAGGAAGGCATCTTCAGCCTTTATGCATACGGAGAAGTGTTCTATCGTAATACATTGGCTTCTGGTGTCATCCCGCAGATATCTGTTATTCTTGGACCGTGCGCAGGCGGCGCTGTTTACTCTCCTGCATTGACTGATTTTATTGTGATGACCAAGTCTATCAGCAATATGTTCATTACTGGACCCGAGGTGATCAAAACAGTCACCCACGAAATCGTCGATGTCGAAACCCTGGGTGGAGCAATGGCTCATTCCTCAACCAGTGGCGTTGCCCATTTTGCTGCTGAAAACGAGAAGGATGCCTTTGCTGCTGTGCGCGCATTGTTAAGTTATCTTCCTGCCAACAACAAAGAAACAGCGCCGGCTGCAGAAGTAACGGACGACCCCTGGCGCATGGATAATGAGCTCGATACGATTGTCCCGGCCGATTCCTCAGTTGGATATGATATGAAAGATATCATCAATCGGGTTTGTGACCGCAATTCCTTCATGGAAGTAATGGCGAACTTTGCGCAGAACTGCATAATTGGCTTTGCTCATTTACATGGCCAATCTGTCGGTATCGTTGCACAGCAACCCTTGTTTATGGCTGGCGCCATTGATATTGACGCAGCAGATAAAATGGCTCGTTTTGTTCGATTCTGCGACGCGTTCAACATTCCATTAATTACTTTCTCTGATTCGCCTGGCTTCTTGCCCGGTGTGTCTCAAGAACACGGCGGAATTATCCGTCACGGCGCCAAAATTGTTTATGCGTTTTCCGAAGCCACAGTTCCAAAACTCACCGTTGTTACTCGTAAAGGTTATGGCGGGGCTTACATTGTTATGAGCAGCAAACATATTCATTCTGATATGGTCTTTGCCTGGCCAAGCGCTGAAATCGCAGTCATGGGAGCTGAAGGCGCTGTTGCCATCCTATACCGCAAAGAACTCGCCGAAAAAGCCGATTCAGGTGAAGAACGCAAACGACTAGTTGCTGAATTCAAAGATAAATTCTCCAACCCCTATATTGCAGCCAGCGCTGGTTTTGTGGATGATGTGATTTTTCCACATGAAACCCGCCCCCGTTTGATCGCAGCCCTTGAACTTCTGCGAGATAAACAATCTCATATGCCAGCCAAAAAACACGGCTGCATGCCACTGTAAACCTATCAAACTAAGGAGGTAATCCTGTGACAGATATTCAAATAGGATTAATTGTGAGTGTTGTTGGACTGAGCATCACTTTTTTGGCTCTCTTGGTTTTTATCGGGGTGATCGTGGCGCTTCAGAAATTATTCCCCCCGAAATTGGAAAAAGTGGATGTAGTAGACGATCTCTCTTTACCAGTCGTGAGTATTTCAGCAAGTAGTGATGATAATGCGGATGAATCTCTGGTTGCAGCGTTAGCTGTGGCAGCATTTATACGTTCCCGGCGTTCCGGCCAATTAGGCGCCTCATTACTTGCAGGACCTGGTCCATACTGGACTTCACGCTAATAACATGAACTCAAGGAGCGAAGACTTATGAGCAAAAACATACAAGTTACAGTAAATGGTAATCCATTTACTGTTGTAATTGACGAATTTTCCGGAAATGTTGTGAATCTTAATGTCAATGGGAAACCCTACACGGTTGAGTTTGAAGATACAGGTTCACCAGATATCCAACCATCTGTTAAATCCACACCAACATCCACCCCGGTTGCTGCACCTGCTCGCATTCCAACGTCCGCATCTGCAGCCTCGACTCCCGGTGCCGCTGGAGATGCCATCACTGCCCCAATGCCAGGTGTGATTTTGGATATCTCCGTTAAACCTGGAGATAAAGTCACAATCGGACAGCCAGTTTGTGCCCTTGAAGCAATGAAAATGAAAAACATCCTCCGTTCAACCCGCGAAGGTACTGTGGCAAGCGTCGATGTAGCTGATGGTCAACGCGTGCCTTATGGCGCTGTAATTATCCGGTTTGCGTGAGGCAGATATGGATATTTCAAGACTACTTGTTTTATTAGACGCATTCAAAGCTTTGCAGTGGCAAAATCTGATTATGATTTTAATTGGAGGGGGATTAATTGCTCTGGCTGTTATAAAAGAATATGAGCCAAACCTTCTCTTGCCCATCGGATTTGGAGCCATACTTGCTAATCTGCCGCTCACCGGAGCGACTGAAGCCGGCGGTTGGTTAAAAATCCTCTTCGATACTGGAATTGCCACAGAACTCTTCCCGCTGTTCGTTTTTATTGCCATCGGAGCTATGACTGATTTTGGGCCTTTATTGGAAAATCCCAAAATGGCGTTACTCGGTGCTGCCGGGCAATTTGGCATCTTTATTACGCTAATGCTTGCGCTTTCCACAGGTTTTTTCACACTTAATGAAGCAGCTTCCATTGGTATTATCGGCGCTATCGACGGACCAACTGCGATCTATGTTTCGTCAAAACTCGCCCCGCATTTACTTGGGCCAATAACTGTATGCGCGTATAGTTACATGTCGCTTGTACCAATCATTCAGCCACCGATCATGCGTTTATTGACAAGCAAGGCAGAGAAAACAACCCATATGCCCTATACTATCAAAGAAGTAACCCGAGCTGTTCGGGTACTTTTTCCTATAGTTGTAACAGTGGTTGTTTCTCTAATTGCACCGAAAGCTTCCCCATTAATTGCAAGTCTCATGTTTGGTAATCTCATCCGCGAGTCAGGGGTCGTTGACCGCCTGAGTAATACTGCGCAGAACGAACTTGCAAATTTAACCACTCTCTTCCTCGGTCTTGCAATTGGTGCGACCATGGAAGGTGTGAACTTCATTAAACCGACTACCCTTCTCATCCTTGGGCTAGGTCTATTCGCATTCGTCATGGATACAGTCGGTGGGTTGTTGCTTGGAAAAATTATGTACTGGCTTTCTGGCAAGAAATTCAACCCATTGATCGGAGCGGCAGGCATCAGCGCTTTCCCGATGTCCGCTCGCATTGTACAGAAATTCGGACAGGAATACGATACCAGTAACTTCCTTCTAATGCACGCCATGGGCGCTAACGCTGCTGGCCAACTAGGCAGTGTTATTGCTGGTGGTGTAGTTCTGGCCATTATTGGAGGTGTAATGTAAGGATATAATATGCTGTGCTAAATACCGCTTACGAAACTTTGACATATTGTATTAATAATCTAAAAAAGGAGATTAAATAATGAAACTTCTCGATCTAACTATCCCTCTCGGAATCGCAACACCCGCTTGGCCAACGTATGAACCATTACAGCTCAAATACTTTAAAAGATTAGCCCCAAACGGCGCTAATGGGCAGTTATTGACCCACTCAAACCACCTTGGCACACACATTGACGGTGAAATACATTTCTACACACCTGGCAAAGACATCGCTCAACTGAGTATGGATTTTCTGGTTCATGATGCTGCTGTTGTGGATTTGAGTGACGTTTGCGGTGATTACGATGTTTACACCAGCAAAATGGTCACTGACCGCGTTGAAGTCAAAGAAGGCGATATCCTCGTTATTCACACCGGATATCATCATTTCGGGTGGGATCAACCTACCGCAGATGAAATTCGATACATGGTTCAACATCCCGGTCCTGACCAGGAATTTGCCGATTGGGCCAAGAAAATGAAACTGCGTTGGATCGCTGTTGATTGCGGATCCGCTGATCATCCGATGAATACCATCATC
>JBAWYZ010000126.1:0-6763 GCA_037143255.1 Leptolinea sp.
CTACGAAGCAATCCTTTGGTATCCAAAGTACAATGCAGGCGTTTTTTGGAAACGCCCGCACTATATTATCTGATAAAATTCGAGTAAGATATAAGAAGCAGCCATCCTCAAAAAGGACGAAAAGTTAGGTATTATGAAAACACGATCGGTTATATTGTTTATAGTGATTGCAGTAGCCTGTTTAGCGCTTGCAGTGGGAGCTGTTTTGCTTGCGCAGAACATTGCACCGGATATTACAGGCCCAACTGGCGCCAATGATCGGGAGAATGCGGGTATCCGCTGTAAAGAAGTTATTACGGCTTCGTTGCGCAACATGGATCAGGCAAAATATAGAAGTCAAAAGATAACTTCACTGGGAAATAATCGCTATCAAGTGACCGGGACAATTGATGCGCCAGATGCATCTGGCGTTACTGTACGAGGCAACTATATTTGCGTTTTCAATTTCAACACCAAGTTTGTTGATATGCTTTCTTTAGAAGGCGATGATATTTGGAAGCCGTTAAAAAAATAGGAGCGAAAAATGGCAGAGACTGAACCAATGGTTAAAACGTTAAGCGAAACAGATAATTATATGGCCTGGATGGCCGAAGAGCCGGATGGTGAAAGCACGTATCATCTGGATTTGAATAATGTCACGTTGCATTTCTTTACTGAGGAATGGAATGAATTTATGGATTTGATAAAGAAGTTGGAAAAGGGATAATTGTAGATTATTCAGTATCAGAACTTTAACAGGGTTCTTCAGGACGGATGGGTAAGCGGTTCTTGTTATTTAAGAACGAATAAAACCATCCGTCCTGAATTTATTTGACAACGTCCTTAGACGTTTAATTCAGCTTACTGATGAATTGCCAATGCTTTGGCAAAGGGGATTAGCAAACTCTTTATTGAATTGATTTAATACCGTCCGCGCGCTTGTTTCTCTGTCTTAAGTAATAATTCCTCATCTTTTACCAAATCAATTTTTACCGCACAGGCTTTATATTCAGGAATTTTGGCTACCGGGTCCAGTGCAGCGATTGATAGATTACTCACATTTTGAACGCCCGGAAAATGGAAATTCCCAAAAATTAGGACTGGGGAAACACGGTCTGTGACGACTGCTTTTGCAACCATCACGCCGCGGCGCGAGGTTACGCGGATCATGTTTCGTCCATTTAATCCCAGATCAAGTGCATCTTCAGGATTAATCTCTACCAGTGCTTCTGGATACACTTCCAGTAATCATTTTGAGCGGCGCGTCATCTCTGTCCCATGCCAGTGGTAAATAACTCGGCCAGTGGTCAATAAGAAGGGATATTCTTGATCAGGTAGTTCCCTGGGATCGAGATGCTCTGTCGGATGAAACTTTCCTTTACCACGGGTAAATTGACCGATGTGAAGTATCGGAGTCCCGGGATGGTCTTTCGGATTTGTTCTGTTTTTTTGAAATACCCTTTGACGGCCAGTGAACTGTTAAGAGTTACGGCATTTGCACCCCTTGTTGGAGCTGGTCAATCTGATCTTTCATCAGGGCGATCAATTGCGAAACTACTATGGTGATATCGGGCAGTAAGAATACCGATATCTGGTAACACAGCGATTTTCCGCCGCCGGTTGGCATAATGGCCAGCAAAATAATTTGCTGCAGAATATTCTCGATGACCTCTTTTTGACAGGGTAAAAGAGGTCATAACCAAGGGTGTCTTTGAGGATGGATTAAGGTGTCAGGCATGCTGAAATTTCAATACTGTAAAAATCGCGGCGACTTAATCCCAAATTACTTAAACAAGATCACAGCTTTTTGCATCACATTCCATACGCCATATCCCATTGGTATGCTAACGCCAGCCCAGGCGAGGAATACTACCGCAGGATGGATGATGGTGTCACCAGTGGAAACGACTTTTTCGTTGCCACTGCCAGCCGCCAGGGAGCGATCATGAGCCAATTTTCTTTCCTGCGCCAGTTCATCATCAGTCATAAAATGTTTTTCATTGACCGGACGGACAAGCAAATTGCATATAAGGCCTATCGCAAGCAAACCAGCCAGAATATACATCGTGACATCATAGGCCTGCGCCTTTGGTACTCCATTATTGATTTGATATTCACGGATATAGTTCACCAGGACCGGCCCAAGTACACCGGCGGTTGCCCATGCAGTCAACAACCGTCCATGAATGGCGCCCACCATCTGGGTACCAAATATGTCAGCCAAGTAAGCCGGCACTGTGGCAAATCCACCACCGTACATGGATAGGATAATACAGAAGAAACCCACAAACAATGCCAGGTTTCCAGAGTCGCTAAGTGATGGAATAGAGGCATACAAAATTATCCCAAGAACAAAAAAGATCGTGTAAGTCATTTTTCTTCCGAGGTAATCGGAAAGAGAGGCCCATACAAATCGCCCACCAATATTAAACAGCGATAATAGCCCGGTAAATCCGGCGGCAATGGCGGCAATCTGGCCTTTCTGAACCAGATTTAAATCGTTGAATCCGACGTTAATACCGATAAGTTTACCGCCAAAAACTTCTTGCAGCAGTGGCGAAGCCATCCCGAGAATTCCAATACCTGCGGATACGTTCAGACAAAGCACTGCCCAAATCAGCCAGAACTGGGGGATTCGCCAGATATTTTTCGAATGCACATGTCGGGTGGTGATCATAGTGTTACTAGCTGCATTGGCAGGAGGAGTCCAACCTTTTGGTTTCCATCCTAATGGTGGAACCCGGTAGCCGAATGCACCTGCCATCATGAAGATGAAATAAATCGCAGCCATGGTAAGAAAAGTCTCCCAAACCCCCACATTTTTGGAGGTTGCGAAAAATCGCATCAGGAAATCTGCAAAGGGAGCGCCAATCATCGCACCTCCCCCAAAACCCATGATTGCCATGCCGGTTGCCATGCCACGCCGATCTGGGAACCATTTGATCAAGGTGGAGACGGGAGAGATATAGCCCAATCCCAGTCCAATACCGCCGATAATCCCTGATCCAATCCACAGCATCCATATTTGATGGAGATAGACGCCCAGGGCCGAGATGACCAATCCACCACTCCAACACAGGGCTGAAACAAACCCTGCTTTTCGCGGCCCCGCGTGCTCGAGCCAAGAACCCCAAATGGCTGCCGAAGACCCAAGAAAAACAAAAAAGAGCGTAAACATCCAGCCCAGCAATGAGATTGGCCAATCGCACGCCGTAGTAAATATTTGAGCGAAAAAACTCATATCTTTTGGACACGCGACAGGGGCTGAAATCCCAATTGCTTTGGAGAGCGGCAGCCAGAATACAGAAAATCCATAAGCCATTCCGATGCTAAGGTGAATGGCCAGCGCTGCGGGTGGAACAAGCCAGCGGTTAAAATGTTTACCGGCGATAGTGCGTTCTTTGGATAAGAACTCAAAATTATTCATGAATATTCTGTCTCCTGATGTGTAGATTTGGGTTTGATTTGAAGGGGATATTTACTCAATATAGGCTTGATCAGTGAAGCACACCCATTGACAAAGCGGGAAATATTCTCTCATTGATGATTTTACCTCATCATTAAAGACTAATACGAATTGAGGCAGTAACAAACGCAAGTTTGATCATTGGCATTTTCATGGTACGCGTTTGACATCTTTTGTAGAGCGAAGTTTATCACCACTTTGATGCAAAATGCTATTCTTGATGCAGCCCAAACTTACAAGCGGTATTGGTCCCTTCTTTCTGTAAAATTTTCCCACTTATCACGCGTTCCGGGTTGGCAGGCAGGTTCTGAATGCGTCTGCAGGTGGCATCATAAATGGTATTTATAATCTCCGTGTCAGCCTGTTCCTGCATCTCTGGAACAGGGTTCTCTTGCCACTGTTGATTTGCATAAAACCCTTTATTAGAAAAACCAATAAACCAAATTACGATGTCTTCACAATTGTACAACAGGAATTTGGTTTGAGATAAATCCAGGGGTTTTTCATTTGGATTTATGATTACAATATTACTTAACTGCTTAGGAATAAAATTAACGACCTCGGAAAACATCAAAATTACGAAAATAGAAAGGGAGGGATGAAAATATTTAAGACATGCCAACCTTAATAATTCTCTGGTAACATCATGCTCTACTTTATCTATTTCGTGAATCCTTCCCGTTGATTCTATATAAAACATATGCTGAGCAGATACATTATTCCCACATTAAATGGAATTAAAATCAAAGGGATTGTGATGAATTTCGACAAGCCGTTATTCTCGAAAATTTTCATCCCAGAAAGATGAGCAACGAAATCCGCTTATTGAAGAATTCAAATTCAAGCTGATGTCATGTCAATAAAGGATCTGCCATTGTGAAACCGCGAAAAATCCTTCATATGGATTTGGATGCCTTTTTTTGTTCTGTTGAAGAGTTGCGTGATCCGACTCTCAAAGGAAAGCCGTTTGCAGTAGGTGGGCAAGCGGGGAAAAGGGGCGTTATTTCAACTGCATCTTATGCAGCGCGGAAATATGGTGTTCACTCAGCCTTACCTACCGCCCAGGCATTGCGCTTGTGTCCTGATCTGATCCTGGTCTCAGCCTGGCATTCAGATTATGGGGAAGCCTCCCAACGAGTGATGGCCATTGTCAATGATTTATCACCGTTGGTAGAACCGCTCTCCATTGATGAAGCATTTATGGATGTTAGCGACATGGCAGAAACACCTTTGCAAATCGCCCGCAGCTTGCAAGCAAGAATTAATCGAGAAACAAACCTGCCTTGCTCAATCGGAGCAGCGACCAACAAACTTGTCGCAAAAATCGCCAATGATTTTGGGAAGCATCAACACACAGAACCGACTTCCCCGAATGCGATAACCATTGTTGAGCCAGGCCATGAGGCTGAATTTTTGGCCCCGTTGCCTGTTAATGCGTTGTGGGGGGTTGGTCCGAAAACAGACGAACATCTTCATAAGTTAGGTATCACAACCATTGGCGGTCTGGCAGCATTTTCTATAGAAGAAATGACCAGGATGTTTGGAAAAAGTGGATTAGACCTTTCGGAACGGGCTAAGGGCTTGGATACCCGGCCTGTCGAGGTCGACCATACCATCAAATCCATTAGTCAGGAAGTAACCTTTGAGAAGGATGTTTCTGATAAAAATGAACTAGAGCAAACCATCAAGCGCCTTTCAGCGCAGGTTGGCAGTCAATTGCGAAAACAAGGTTATACCGCCAGAACCATCCGCCTCAAAATCCGGTGGGCAAATTTTGAAACCCACACGCGGCAATTATCCATACCCATGCCGACTGATCATGACTCAATTATTACCGGGGCTGCACTAGATTTATTTAGAAATATCTGGCCGGTCGGAAAGCCTGTCAGATTGATCGGGGTTGGAACCACCCAAATAACGAATGAACCGATTCAATTGAGTTTATTAGATTCTACATCTGCTAAAGAAGGCCGGCTGTTACGCTCGGTGGATGAACTCCGTGAACGGTTCGGGGACAAAATTGTTCTGCGTGGGTTCGATATCCGGAAAAAGTAAAAATCGGTTTCGCTATCAAGCGGAACCGGAATGCTGACCGGTTTGATTTAGCTTCGGGTACAGCAGCGTTTCATCGTAGAGGCGCATCATCTGGGTGGTGATATTATCCCAGCCGTAAGATCGGGCGGCGGCGGCAGCCTGTTCACCCAATTCTGAACGCAAATCCGGACTTTTAGCCAGTTGGAAAAGCCGGTCGAAAAGCGCTTCATCATCGCCATCCGGGACGACATAACCGGTAATTCCGTTCTGTACCAAAAAAGCCAGCCCTCCTACCTGAGAAGCCACTACGGGCGTGCCGCAAGCCATGGCTTCTAACGCCACCATGCCAAACGATTCGTAAAAGGACGGCACAACCACAACTTCAGCCGCAGAGTAGTAATAGGGGAGGGAATCTTGATCACGTTTTCCCAGGAAAATGACCATATCTTGCAGGCTTAATTCATCCCGCACTGTGAATAAGCGAGTCATTTCTGCATTCATTGTTTCAGGTGTCGCATCTGGCTCCCCGCCAATGACAACCAGATAGACTGGACAGCAGTTTTCCATTTCAATCTTGCGCAGATGCGCCAGAGCGCGCAGGAGCGTTTCCAGCCCCTTCAGCGGTTCTATCCGACCTACAAAGAGGATCATCCGATCTTCTGGCGGAATCCCGATAACAGATTTTGCCTCATCTTTCGAGATGGGGTAAAAACGCGCCAGGTCGACGCCGGGTGGGATAACAGCAATTTTGGCCGCCTCAGCCTGGTATAGAAATTCCAACTGCGCTTTTTCAGCCAGGGTGGCGGCAACCAGACGGTTGGCAGAACGGATCACCGCCTTTTCACCTTCGACGCGGTACTCGCCTTCCATTTCCGCTTCGCTCCTGGCGATGCGGTTTTTCATCAAGGCCAGAGTGTGAAACATGTTTATGACCGGAATGTCCCATTCTTTCTGCAAAGTTAGCGCTGAAAGGCCGGACATCCAATAATGGCTGTGAAGGATATCGTAATGCAGACCTTTTTCAGCGGCGAATTTCAGAATTTCTTTTGAGAAATCTGGAATATAAGTTGCCAACTCTTGCTTGGGTAAAGGAACTTCGGGGCCGGCAGGAATATGCACAACCCGGTTTCCATAGCCCAGATCGTGCAGAACATGCGGAACATGCTCATCTTGTGACCGGGTGAAGACATCCACATGCACTCCGGCTTGGCCTAAGTGGCGGGTCAGTTCACGGACGTACACGTTCATCCCGCCGGTATCCTTTCCACCCAGGGTAGCCAGTGG